>CACZNY010000300.1 GCA_902782655.1 uncultured Lachnospiraceae bacterium | reverse complement strand
TCCGGGATCGGGTCAGCCGATGACGGGGAGAGACGGGCTGTCACAGGTACGGGAAGCGAAGTATCCCCTGGGAAAAGGGCAAAGACCATGGAGCTTTGTGATCAGTACGGCGTGAAGTTCTATGACAGCTATCACGGGCTGCTGTCCGATGAAGCCATAGACGCGGTATACATCTCCCTGCCGCCTGCGCTGCATCATCACTGGTGCATGGAAGCGCTTAGGGCCGGGAAGCATGTGCTTGTGGAGAAGCCGGCGGCGACGACCAGGAAGGACTGCTGGGAGATGACGGCTCTTGCGGGGGAGAAAAAGCTGGCTGTGGTGGAGAATTACGGCTTTCTTTACCATAAGCAGATGGATACCATAAAGCATCTGATCCGAAGCGATGAGATAGGAAGCATAAGGCTTATAAGGGCGGCCTTCGGCTTCCCGCGGAGAAGAGAGGATGATTTCAGGTACAGCAGGGTCATGGGCGGTGGTGCCCTGCTTGACTGCGGAGGCTATACGCTGCGGCTCGCAATGGAGCTTCTGGGAGCAGGCATGGAGGTCAGGGATGCAGTCCTTATGCCTCTTTCGGGACATGATGTGGATGGACATGGATACATCACGGCGATAAGCGGAAAAAGTCAGGATAACGGCAGAGGAGGTGCCTTTGCGCCTGATGAAGATGGAGAGTATCAGGAGGCCGCATATATGGCAGCGGCTGAGGATGAGGGAGATGCTCCGGAAGGGGCTGCAGCCCAGCTTTCCTTTGGCATGGACAATCAGTACAAGTGCGAGCTTGAGATCTGGGGCAGCAGGGGAACGATATTTACCGACAGGATATTCACTGCTCCGCCTGAGCTGGAGACTAAGGTCCTCCTTACAAAGGGACTTGACAAAAAGGAGATCATAAGCGGGGCGGATGATCAGTTTTTGAAGATCATCAGGGTCTTTGAGTCCTGCATAGCAGATGATGACTTAAGGACGGGCATGTACGGGCAGATGCTCAGACATAATGCAAATCTCATGAAGGCCTTCCGCCTGTCAAAATGGTTTGATTTAGAAATGAAAAAATGATATATTAGTCAAGTTAAAGAAACGGGCTATTAGCTCAGCTGGGAGAGCGCCAGGTTCGCAATCTGGAGGTCAGGGGTTCGATCCCCCTATGGTCCATTCTGCAAAGCCGGTAAAATCAAGGCTTTCACAATCGAAATGCTGTTCCACAATTAAAATGTATAGTGAGTGATACTTCAAGTCTCGTTACAGTTCAGCGCATCGCCAATGCGCCGGATTGTAACCAGGTCTCTCCTGTCAGAAATCTTCCGGGTGATGATTGAGTGACAGTCTGTGTGGTATAATATAAAAATCTCGGCTCTTTTGGGGCGAGCAGAGTTTATCAGATAACTGTCAGCACAAACGTCAGGAGGTAGAACTTATGGTGAGATCATGGATCAAAAAGGGTATATGCGGGGTGGTCATAGCCGCCATGCTGGCTCAGCCCTTCGCTCCCCTCGGTGAGGCGCTCTATGCCTACGGGGCAGAGAAGAAGGAGGCAGAGGAAGCTGATAAGAAGCTGTCTGCGGAGCTTAGGACAAGCGTAGATGAGGCGAAGTATCCGAATGGGGTATTTGAGCTGTCCGAGACCATGCTGACTGTGAATGAGGGGGATACACAGACAGTAGAGGTTCTCCGCGCCGGCAATACGGATAAGGAGGCCACTGTAGTCTTCAAGGCAGCTGATATTTCAGCCTCCAGCGGAAGAGACTACAGGATCATAGTGAAGCATTCCGCCTTGCAGAGTGAAACCCTGGAGGGTGACGGAGAAACGACTCTGCTGTCACAGTACGGCGAAGTGGATGACAGGGGCAGCAGACTTGAAACCACTATCTCAAATAACGATACAGAGGAGACGGTGGAGGATGCCGTTGTGGAGGAGGCAAAAAATGAAGAGGCTTCCGGGACGGTTTCTGAGGATGAGGCAGCAGGCAGGGACGAGGCATACGGAGACAGCCCTCTTGCCGCAGCCTATAAAGCAGGTACCGGAGAGGAAGCGCCTGCTTATGACTGGAAGGAGTATACAGGGGAAGAGGTAAGCGATGAGGTAAAGGACTCCCTGGACGAAAGTGCGGCAAAAAGCCGTGAATACCTTAACTCTCTTCCGGGCGTTACGGCAGTCCTGACTTTTGCGCCGGGAGAATATAAAAAAGAGATAAAGATAGAGACCATAGACGATGATCTTTCGGAATCTGACGAGCAGATCCTTTTCGTGCTGCAGGATGCTGAAGGAGCTGAGGTCGGAGAAACCTACAACGGATATCTGAACATACTGGATAACGATGAGACGGAGGAGACGGTATATGCCGTCCGGGAGAGAGAGATCACTGTACAGCCCGATGAGAACAGGGTGAGCATTACCGTCGAAAGGCTGAGCGGAACGGAGCAGATGGGCACCGTTATGGTAGGAACAAAGGCCATAGATGCTGAGCCCGGAGCAGACTACGCGGCTTTATATAAGGAGCTTTTCTTCGGCCCCGGGGTCACGGAAAAGACCGTAGAGGTAGAGATAAAGGCTCACAGGAGTGAGGAGAGAAGCTTCTATATTGGTATAAAGTCAGATAACGATACCATGGAGGAAGGAAGAAATGCCTGTCTCGTAAAGATCGCCCCCGGTGAGCAGACGGAGGAGGTCTGGCACCAGGGCAGCGATGCGGAGGATGATATCTACGAAGTGTCCGGTTATAACGGTACGGTAACGGATGAGGTGTCATCGGAAGCAAAAAATGCAGTGGAGACTCATGACGGACATACGTACTGGTACATAATCGTAGGTGCCAGGAATCTCAAGGGAACCGAAGGCGTCCGGGATATCATGACTACCGAGCACAGACCTACGGATACACTTGACCTGACCACGACAGACAGGATCCGTATAGATGTGGAATTATCCGGCTATACCAAAAGAAAGATATTTAAGGACTATACAAAGAAGACCTGTCAGGTCTTCTTAAAGGACGGTAACGGCAAAACCCTTAAGTCCTGCAAGTTTGAAGCCAGCGGCAAGGGGACGGAAAAAAGAAGTACGTTTTTCTACGCCGACAAGAGCTGGGAAGGCGTTACAAACGCCACGCTGGAAGCTGCGGTCTGGGGACTGGACGGAAATACCGGGGCAAACTCATTCGCGCGTGTCATAGCATATCAGCAGTGCTATCAGTATGTTATAAATATCGAAAACAGAACTCCGGCAAATTATTATACGGAAAAGCAGTATATATCAGCAGATAAGGACGGCAATCTGAAGTCGGACAGCAAAAAGAATAAGAACATCAAGCTGGGCGAGCTGTTCTTCCCGGCTCCCAACGGCGCTTCCGAGCAGGATAAGAAAAACGGGGTCAGCAAATTGGTCCAGTACAAAGGGGAGAATATCAGTCCTTCCTTCAGATACAGCGGCGAAAAAAACAGCCAGGAGATAGAGGCAGGGGAGAAGACCGTGGTATATAAGGGCTTCCGGTTTAAGAATCCCAGAAGCACCAAGGGAGCGACCTCCGAGCTGATCAAAAAAGGGATAAAGATAGACGAGAAATTTCTAAGCAAATACAAGAATTACCGGTCGGGGGATTCCTTTACCATAGTACCTGAGTTTGAGGTAAAAGACGTTACGGCCTCCTTTGAGCAGGAAAAAGATGCCGGCGGAAAGGAAAAGGGATATTTCACCGGATTTCAGAATGTCCAAAAGCCCTTGAAGCTTAAGGCTTTGGATACGCTGTCTCTTAAGGGAGTATCAAATAAAGGCTATGCGGTCAAGGGAGTATCCCAGCGCTCAGGCTCTGCAGCCTACAGTAATGCCGGT
>CACZNY010000299.1 GCA_902782655.1 uncultured Lachnospiraceae bacterium | reverse complement strand
GGGGAGAAGGAGGGAGCGGTGATCTCGCTGCTCATGCTCCAGACGGACTCTGTATAAAAACCGGGAGTGGGCTCAAAGGCGATCCAGCCTTTGCCTTCAAAATAGACTTCGGGCCATGCGTGCGCCATTCCGGAGGTAACGATACAGGTTTCCTTATTGTGTGCCGGAATGCGGTATCCCTGCACATATCTGGCGGGGAGACCCTCGGCCCGGGCTAAAAGAACAAATGCAGTCGCATAATAGCTGCAGTAACCGCCATTTCCGGAAAGCAGGAAATAATCAAGGTAAGCGGAGGGAGAATCAACCTCGTCCGGAATCGGAGCAGGATCCAGATTATATTTCATTTCCTGCATTGAGGCTTCCAGACGCTTCATTTTTTCATATTCGCTGTCGGCGCCTTCGTACAGGCCGCTGAGTCTTTTTGCGAGCTCGCCGGAAATGGGGATGTCTTCAGAGTATGTTTTTTTGATAAACGCCCTGTAGTCCGGATATTTTTTATACGACAGAGCGCCATTTTTGTCGTTGATCTTCATGACAGACAGGGCTTCTTTCCACTGCTCTTCTTCCGGCAGGGTTTCGCTTTGCATATAGCTGTAGAAACCCGGATGATCGGAATTGGGATTTAGATAGCTCTCTTTTATGGACAGATGATAGGGGTTGAATCCTGTGAAAACCAGATCGCCGCCATCCTCTGTAATGCCGCTCTTTTCTGAAGAAGAGTCTTTTGCCGTAAGCTTTGATGGGGCAAACAGGTAATGTGATTTTGTGTTTGTGTATTCGACATTAATACTGACATCCGTGTAATAATCTCTCAGTTTGTCTGAGTATAGCTTTACAGAGCTTATACTTTCCAGAACATCAAATGTCCGCTCCGGTATATCAGATCTGTCATTCTTTTTCCAGCTATGCCCGTCGAAGCGGTCACAGATCCTGCCGGATAAATAGAGCGGGGAGTTCAAGTCTGTGGATGCGGAGATTCGCAGTGCTTCGGTTGAAGAAGAGGTAAGGCCGGTCATGAGAGTGCCATTTTCGGAAAAACCGGTTATAGCATCGGATGCGGGGGCGATTCTGTACTCTATCCTGTCTATGACAGAGAGGAAGCCATCACGGAGCCGCAGGAAAGGCTTCCAGTCGTATGGATCGGCCGGATAGTGTATCAGCGATGCCGTGATCAGTATTGCAGAGATGAATGGCATTGTGAATACAAGATGGGTCTTGTTGTCGGTGAAGCCCTCTTTCTTCCATCTGATCTGGATTTCATCACAGACCGAAGTCAGTATGATGCCCATTGCAGGGAATATGCCTGTGGGGAGCGGCTGTATAATGCCTTCGAGAGTCAGTGTAATTAATAGAACAACGGCAGCGGAGGCCGATATCCTTGCAATGGTTGAGCGGGCCGTGATGAAGCCGGCTGCGAATGAGGCCAGAGAAATAAAAAGAAGCGGTAATGTCCGGGGATTATAGGGAAAAGAAAGTGAGCCGGATGAGACACTGTAAACGATAAGAATGCCTGTCATGCCCGCAAGGGTAATTCCGATCAGCATCAATCTCTCCTTTAGCCTGAGGTGTGTCAGCAGGGAGAGAAGGACGGTGGGGAGCAGGGCCAGGGCATATGCTTTTAATGTAACTTTTTCCATGCCGGCATGGCCGCAATAAAATAACAGAGCAGTCAGTGTTACATATACAGTATAGATATAGTCATATAAGAAGCTGATCATCAATCCGCTCATAGTATGTTGTTCAGATTATCTTCCGCAGGTACGGCAATAATCTTTGTGTGAGGTAGTACGCTGGCTTTCGGTATGCAGGGCGATTCCTTTTCCACAAGATATATGATTACAGATATATTATTCTCATTCAGCGCTTTGGCGCATTCCAACGCCGCATCATCTATCGCTGCCGTTATGATCAAAATCATGCGCTTGGAGAAAAGGTCTTTTTCTTCACATAAAACCTTTAATATCCCGTTTCCGTCCGGTGTATATTCAAATGAAGCTGCGGATATGGCTTCATAAAAACTGTTAAAGGTTACCGGTGAATCAATGATATGCTTTTCAACACGGCGGTTATAATGATATGAGCAAACCGGAATGTTTTTTCCGGACAGAAAAAGGGACAGCGCTATTGCGATCTCCAGTATGCGGTTTTCTGTCGGAAGATATATGTTCGGAGTGCTGCTGATACGGCGGGTGTCTATTATGATCCCGATACCGTCTTTTTCCTCGCCGATATCATTCCGTACAGCAAGTTTTCCGAGCCGGGCAGTCTGCTTCCAGTTTATGCGGCGCACATCATCATCGGTTGTATATTCCCTTACTGTAACATCCGGATGTGAAACGCCTGCGGAAGATTCCTTGTCTGATAAAGCTTCAGCGTCAAAGCTTTTCAGTGAATCCAGTACTATAATATCGGGGATAACTGTAGCGCGCAGAGGCTCCCTGTTGTTGTAGGTTATTTTGAAAAGACATAGATGATCGCGGAAGGTTACTGCCTTTATTCCCACTAGATATTCTCCTCGGTATCTGCATAAAAGCATTGTTTCCTTTTTAATTTTGGTCTTTGGGAGAAGCTCGTATTCGATGCTGTCATCAAGTCCCTCGATGGAGGAGAAATCAGAATAGAATGTAACCCTTACCCCTGAAAAAGGAAACCAGTCCTCATTTTGGAGGGTGAAATAGAAAGGAACTACATGATTGCTCACGATCTCAGGACATTCAAAGTGCTGGTATACCTTAAATCTGGCAAGGACAAGGATAAGATAGAGCAGTGAAGCCAGGGGTATCATTGTGACCACAGCAAAAAAACCATAGCTTATGGTTCCTCCGAAAAAGCTTATCCCCACCAGGGACAATATCCATAAAGCGGCCAGGATCAGCCAGTTTCTTCGCATAGGTTACTCCATAGGGATCCTGGCTTTTAATATAAGCGCCTTAATAATGGAATCTGTATTCCCGTTTTTTATCCGGGCCTGGGGGGTTAAGACGAGTCTGTGATGAAAGGTGTTTACGCAAACAGCCTTTACATCATCGGGCTTCACGAAATCTCTTTCGTCCATATATGCCTTTGCTCTGGCGGCTTTGGCCAGGTATATCGTAGCCCTTGGGCTTACCCCGGTAACGAAAGACTCTTCTTTGCGGGTAAGCGTGGATATTTCCTGTATATATTCCAGCAGCTTGTCGCTTAGGTGGATCTTTTCAACCTCCTGCTTCATGCTGATTATGTCTGAAGCAGAGCAGACTGGAGGGATATCGTCAAATGACTTACTGCAAAGGGCATTTCTGGTCAATGCTATTTCTGACTCCTTTTGGGGATAGCCTATTGACAGCTTCATCATGAAACGGTCAAGCTGGGCCTCCGGAAGCGGATACGTACCGAGATATTCAATGGGATTCTGTGTGGCAATGACCATGAATGGGTCTAAAAGCCTGTATTCCCTGCCGTCGACAGTCACCTGACCCTCAGCCATTGCTTCCAGAAGACTGGACTGGGTTTTAGGGGACGTTCGGTTAATTTCGTCGGCGAGGAGAAAGTTATGCATGACTGCTCCCTGCCGGTACTCGAAATCACCTGTCTTCATATTGTATACAGACATTCCCGTGACATCACCGGGAAGCGTATCGGGGGTAAACTGAATACGGCCGAAATCTGCCCCTGCGGAGGCTGACAATACTCTCGCAAGAGTTGTCTTGCCCACCCCGGGGACATCTTCGAGGAGAACATGACCGCCGGACAACAGGCAGATCAACAGATTGTCGACTACCTCTTCTTTTCCAACGAAGTATTCGTTTATCTGATTTCGAAGTTTTTTTATCATATAGCCTCCTGCAAAGGACCTTTTAATGACCAAGATTATATGATTCAGACGCCCAAAGTACTGAATCACTGTTTTGATACAACGACG
>CACZNY010000298.1 GCA_902782655.1 uncultured Lachnospiraceae bacterium | reverse complement strand
TCACTGATGCCCTCTATGCCAAGCTGCTTTTCATAAGCGCTCCTTGCCTCATCCGCGCTCTGCTTTCCGTCAAACTTAAAATCATGAGAGGCAGCGACCTTATCGATATACTCTACGGTATCCTGAGTCAGATTTCCCATGCCGCCGAGGAAATAACAGTAAGGTCTGCCATCTATCACTTCCCTGTAGTATGCGATATCCTGTGCTTTGGGATTACCCTCGCCCGCTTCATTCATTATAGTGTTAAGAGGCTCGACAGGCTCTCCTTTTTCATCATAAAAATCGTATCCGTAATATTCCTCGTCAAGATCCGACACCTTCCTGTAGATAAGATCATTATCGGGTGCATAGATCACATAAGAGTGTGACCCGGCACCGTTTGATCCGTCATCAAAAACCGCGCCCCTCTCATTTATCGTGGCGTTCCTTCTGCTCCATGAATCGATCGCAAATAAAAGCTCCAGCTCCTTTCCGTTATCGGAAAAGATCATGGTCTCGGTTATATTCTCCATCTGAGCATCATATGAAAGACGCATCGCAAATAAGGAGCCGGCCTTGGCTGAAAGAGGCGCGTAAGCGACCTCACTCGGATTGATATTCCCTATCATGTCACTCTTTTGGAAATATTCTTCAAGCTCCGATATCGTGAACTCTTCACCGGGCTTGATCCAGGACTCTGTCATGCTCATTTCGGAAACAAAATCCTTTGATAAGGAAGCCGCGCCCTTTCCCATGATGAAATCAGCAAAAAGATCCCTGCCCGAAAGATCCTCCAGATCCTCCTCCGGCTGACTTCCGCCCTCATCCTCCTGAGATGTAAGATCTTCACCCGATGTATCCTCTTCGTCTGTACCGGACACCTCCATTGCTTCCGTATCCTGCTTATCTGCTGCCGTGCCGGTATTCATGGCGATCACATTTTCCGCAGCCTTACCGGCGGTATCATCTGCCGTATCTGCGGCCTTGCTCCCGCATCCTGAGAATAATACCGACATAACTATCAAAGCTATAACCTTTTTCTTCATAAAAAATCGTTTCCTTTCTTTAGTCTGTTAAGGGACGGGATCAGAATGGTATCTCCCTTATGATCACAAGCTCTACCCTCTCCTTGCTTATGCTCACCTTTATATCAGTGGCTATGGAGGTAAGCAGCGTCTCCTCAATATTGGCCTTTATCTCCGGATCCTCCTTAAGCGTCCATTCCAGCTTATCATTACCCTCACTGGCGTTATCGGAGAGCATTCCCGAACCCATCATAAGTTTATTCATCAGCCATCCGTTTATGCCCTGCGCAGCCTCGTTTTTGCCCTCAGAGGAAAGCCCCAGAAACTTTCTGTATTCGCTGCTGTCTACCTTCGCATTGAACCTGATGTGTATACGGTACAGCTGTCCGCTTCCCTCTATCCAGAAATCGGCCTTGACGTCCTCCATTATGCCGAGTACGATCCTGAGTCCCTCCTCACACAAAAGATCAAGCTGCATCTCTTCACGGGCTCCAAGCCTCTGCTTGGTGGCATAGCGCTTTGAAGCATAGCGCTGTACCGAGCCGACTGCATCACTCATACGCTGTTCGGAAACATTAAGCCTGATGGTATTGGTCCGGAAGTGTCTCTTGGACGGAGTGCTCTTTTTCGAAATACTCTCCTCTTCGACCGCGGTAATCTTTTCTCCCTTAAATTCCACCACATTAACGTAGTTATAAGGTATCTCTATGCCCTTCTTGTTAAAAGCGGTATTCACCCTCAGATTGATATCGGTGATCGCTGTATAGCTGCTTGTATTTTTTGTGATCCAGATGGTGGTATCAAGGAGCAGCGCGCTGTCAGCAAATTTAAGGAAGTACACGGGTCCGGAGTCCTCGATTATCCCGTTCGTCTCTACGCTTAAGGTATAGGGGCTTTCCGCTACACAGTCCCTTATGATATCCATCGCCCTGTTCACATCGGTATCGTAGCTTACGGAATACTGAAGATGTATCCCCCGCCTGTCAGCCTTCCTGTAGCTGGTATTGGTTACGGTCTTTGAGTTCAGCTCGCTGTTTGGGACTATTATCCTGAGATCATCATATATCCTGACCACCGTATGCCTCAGGGTGATATCCTCGACTATGCCGGGCTCCTGTCCCTCAATGATTATCCTGTCTCCTATCTCAAAGGGTTTGTTTATGCTTATGAGAAGTCCGCAGATAAGGTCGGATATGGCAGGCTGCGCTGCGAAACCGACTATTGCAACGACAAGGGCAGATCCCCTTAAAAGTATCTGATTCATACTGAGCGCAGGATCTATTGCAGAGATAACATCCGCCAGACATACCAGTATCGCCAGAACCCTTACCATCTGAAGGAGATATCTTCTGTGCAGGCTTTTATTTCTGGTACTGTTCCTTAGTAGGATACCGATCACGACCACTATAATGACAGTGACCGCGATCGGTAATGCAAGTCCAATCAAAACATCCTTAAAGTCCTTCATAAAGCTTATTTCCTTATATAAATCCGTCTACCAGTAAACCTGTTCGCCAGCCATGACAGCATCAGCCGCGTTTTCCTCCGCGGCCTTATCAAAAGGATCAGACGAATTTTACCGCTGTTCCGTATGCCATGACTTCCGCGGCACTCTGCATTATGGATGAGGTGGAATACCTCAGGCAGACTACAGCATCAGCTCCCATTCCTTCTGCTTCCTGGATCATCCTGTCCGTAGCTATGCTGCGCGCCTTTATCATCATCTCATTGTAATTTCCAAGCTCTCCGCCTACCAGAGTCTTCAGTCCTGAGCCTATATCCTTCAGTGCATTTACCGTCTGGATAGTACTTCCTTTCACCGCACCCAGCATCTCCAGGTT
>CACZNY010000297.1 GCA_902782655.1 uncultured Lachnospiraceae bacterium | reverse complement strand
GGATATCTCCTGGACATTTTTACGGCTTTTCACAATATCCTTTTCACTGCGGCTTTATACTCATATCCGCTTCGCGCTTTCCTTATCGCCTTCAGCTTTTTATCCTGCCCGGGAAATGAAGCCGCCATAAAATTCCACAGATCCTTCATTTTCAAAAGCGCAGTTCCCTCTGAAATGTCACGCTCGTATTCATCGAATAATTCCTCGAGAAACCCAAGCATTATCTCTTTTTCTCGCTCCGAAAAACCATCTTTCCTCCGGCTTTCATTGTTTTTGATCCGCTCGGGCAAAAAGGGATCAGCCAGCAGTCCCCGTCCTGTCATGATACCCTTTATCCCCGGGAAAAGCTCCATGATCCTCTCCGCATCTCCTGCTGTCCTCAGATCACCGTTAAATATGAGTTTTTCATGATCTATATGCTCATAAAAAATACCGAATGCGTTAAGATCCGGTACTTTATCGTAAAAATCCTCCCTGATACGTGGATGTACGATAACTGCGGATAAGGGATATTCAGCATAAAGCTTCGCTATATCAGCTGTCTCATCATAAGAAGAAAACCCTGCTCTGGTCTTAATAGATACTTCCGGCATATCCGATGTCTCTTCAGCAGAAAATACTTCATCCAGGAAGAATCGCAGCGCAGACAGATCCCGGAGCATCCCCGCTCCTTTTTTCTTTGTCGTCACCGTGGCAGAGGGACATCCGGCATTAAGATTTACCTCGGTATAGCCGAGCTTTTTTAATTTCCAGGCTGCCCAGATAAAGTGCTCAGCCCGGTCTGTCAGTATCTGCGGAACCAGCTCAGGGCAATACTCCCCGACTTCTCTTTCTTCCCTTCTCTTAAATTTATGAGTCTGATTTGCTACAAGAAACGGAGTATACGTCCTGTCTATTCCTTTGAACCATTCAGTATATACCCGTCGGAATGTCGCGGTGGTAATGCCCTCCATAGGTGCCATTTCGATTGATATGCGGTTTTTGCCTTTATAGCTGTCTATCATTCTTAATCGATCATCAGCCTGATGCCCACATATGCAGGTATAACTTGCTCATCGTAAGCAGAGGGCTCCTCCGGTGATCAGATGTATTTTTCTCTGTCCACCAGGGTTCCAAAAGGACATAACGCAACCTTTGCTATCTTAAAAAACTGCATACCGAACGGTATCCCTATTATCGTGATACAAAGAAGCACACCAAGAATTGCATTTCCCAAGGCAAGCTCGCATCCGCTGAATATAAACCAGAGTACATTTAACAGAAAGGATCCGGCGCCTCCTTCGTATATGACTTCCTTTCCAAAAGGGTTCAATGAAATGCTGGAAAGCTTGAAACACTGCAGTCCTACCGGTATCCCTATTATCGTGATACACCACAGGCATCCGGCGAACACCCATCCCAGCCAGCTAAAAAAACCTCCAAATACGATCCAAATGATATTTCCCAGTATCCTCATATCAGTCTCCCTGTCTATTCTTTACAAACACTGCCCTTACCAGTCTTCTTATTATCATTTCATAAGTTCTGTGGTCTTCTCTGCAACGTTCCCCTTTGTATTTCGATCTATTATATCCGTAAATCCTTCTTTTACCAAATGATGAGCCCTCCAGGTTTTCTGAGCTATGCCGGGCTATGGGCCATGAACCCCGTCCCCCAGGCTCCAATGGACATAACAGCCTTTTCGGATCATGAAATAATACAGGGCAGACCGTGCTCTTCAAGCTGGATATCCAGCTCGATCATGTCATAGATCTTATTTTCTATGAAATATGAAAATATGATATCTGTCTTGTCACAGGGTGACAGTGCATATCCCGCTCTGGCAAGAAGATCCTTGGACTCATCCAGATTAAGCATGGCGCCAATGCACAGGCAAAGCGCTGTGATCTTTTGCGGATGGTGATCCGGATTATTCTTTATCTTTGAGAATATCTTCTTATCTACGATCGCCCGTTTATATACATCTGCATTCTTCAGTCCCTTTTCTTTTATCAGGAACAAAAGATACTGTGAGAAGGTATCCGACAGATGCCTCATCCTCTCATCAAGCTTACTGACATCGCTTTCTTCATCAAAGGAAGCCGCTTCCGGATAACAGGCATCCTCTTCCTCTATCCGGGCCGGCTCTTTTGCCGCCGGAAGCATAGCTGACGCCCTTCCGAAAATGCTTTTCTTCAAAGACGGTTTGCTCAGACGTTTATCCGGCTGATGACCGGCTTCACGATATGCATCATATCTGCCGCCACCGGGTCTTATCGCTCCGAAATATGCATCTCCGTATTCTTCCTCGCGTTTCTCCTTGACGTAATTCCGGTCAATATATGCTTCGAGGTCAGGATAGATCCTCTCCCCCAGCGCTGTAGCTGTAGAATCAAAGACTACAAGGAAGATATCCATATCATTCTTCAGCAGGAATGAATTGATCTCATCCACCGCGATCCTCATCCCCTCTTCCTTGGGATAACCAAAGCCTCCGGTAGCTATCAGAGGGAAGGCAATAGATCTGATCCCGTTATCCTTTGCAAGCTGCAGGCTCTTTCTGTAACAGGATCTTAGCTTCTCCTCCTCTCCATCATCTCCGCCAAGATACAGTGGACTAACTGCATGGATGATATACTTCGCCTGAAGATTAAAGCCCGGAGTGATAAAGACCTCACCTTCCGGCACAAATCCTATCTTCTCCTTCCTGTATGACAAAAGCTCATCATACCCGGCAGCCTTGTACACAGCGCTGTCACAGCCGGTGCCAACACTGGGATGGTCATTGGCTGTATTAACGACAGCTTCGGTATCCATTTTTGTTATGTCATTGCGGACTATCTTAAAGGACATCTGAATCTTTCAATTATTCTTTACATTCCGGACTCTATACATGTTTTTTCAAAACGCGGCTGTTCTTTTTCTTTAATCGGTTTTGACAGCTCTTTTAATCTGTTCATATTTCCTCACTCCAGTCCTTCTCATTAAATCCGACCAATACCTTATCGTCCTTTATCAGCAGCGGTCTCTTCACTAACATCCCATCAGATGCCAGGAGCCTAAACATCTCATCTTCACTCATATCCGAAAGCTTCTTTGACAGCTCCATTTCCCGGTAAAGCTTTCCACTGGTATTGAAGAATCTCCGCAATGGCAGGCCGCTTTTCTTATGCAGCTGACGTAATGTCGTCTCATCCGGATGATCCTCTTTAATATCTATCGAACTATAATCTATACCATTGTCTTCAAGCCACTTCAGTGCTTTTTTACAAGTCGAACATCTTGAATAACAATATATCTTAACCATTGTCCCCTCCTATATTAAATTCGCTTATCGTTTTCTCATCCCCGTTCTGTATTAATTATCCACTAATTGTCTTACTTTGGATCTTTCCCGAATATCCTCTCAGGTATTCCTGTAAGGTAAGCAGTTCTCGATACTATCCCACAGACCACCGCCTCCGCTTGCCCTGCCAATTGTAACAATGCGGGATCTGTCTTTACGTCTGCCATATATTGATCCCGGGAAAGATGTCCCTGAAGCCTCTTAAATACCGTATCTATAATACCATAAAGCCCTATTATCACAAATGGTTACGGGCGTTATTCTCCTGAACTATCGGTATTAAATCATCTATATCGCTCTCCCGGCTTTTCTTTGATCCGAACATAATCTCTGCTCCTTTCTCACTATACAGTCTGTCAGCTTCCAGCCTTTGGCGAGCATGTCCGTGGTTACGAACACTATCAATTACAATGATGATTTTCAGTTTCAGAACATAGAATGTAACGAACATTTATCAAGGGATTTGCAATC
>CACZNY010000296.1 GCA_902782655.1 uncultured Lachnospiraceae bacterium | reverse complement strand
TGGCTGATCTCCCGGTTATTATCCCCCAGGTCCCGTCCCCTGAGCCGTCATCCACACAGACCACCCGGCTTCTGTCCGCAACCCTGCCCTCTTTTATCAGGCGTTCCAGCTTATCTACAAGTACATCAAGAGATTCTTCCAGTATCTCCTCCTCGTTATAGCAGGGAATAACAATATAGAGTATAGGTATTTTTTCTCGCATTAAATGACTCCTGTACAAATGCCAATTCATTCATGATAAAGCCGCAAAGCATGTCGTCATAAGGCCTGCCGATGCTGCCCCCCAGCAGCAAAAAAATTCGTCAGCGGTATAGGGCTCCCTCACACCAGGGCTTTCGGGAATATGCCATCAGGTAAGCAGACCGGCATTTGGTGTAGTTAATTCCAGCTTAAGGTTAGGTACTGCATTCAGCCTGATATCCGCGAACCTGCCTTTGATATACTCATAATACGCGGCTCCTGCTATCATTGCGCCGTTATCCGTGCAGAGTATGGGAGAGGGTCTGTAAAAATCTATTCCCCTGTCTCCGCAGGCTTTTTTCATTGCTTCCCTAAGCGCTGTGTTGGACGCAACCCCGCCTGCCAGGGCAAAGCGGACGGCCCCTGATCTTTCTGCCGCCTTCATGGAGTTTCCTACCAAAACATCAACCACAGCGGCCTGAAAGGATGCCGCCACATCTGCGGTATTGACAGCCTCCCCTCTCATCTCACATGAATTGAGATAGTTCAGCACCGCACTCTTCAATCCGGAGAATGAGAAATCATATTCCTCTCCATCCACATGCGCCCGCGGAAAGGCAATAGCCTCGGGATTCCCTTCCCGGGCGGCTCTGTCTATTTTCGGACCACCGGGATATCCCAGTCCTATGGCTCTGGCTACCTTATCATAAGCCTCGCCTGCCGCATCATCCATGGTGCGTCCCAATATCTCATAATCGCCATAGTCCCTTACATTCACCAGATGAGTATGTCCTCCCGATACAACAAGGCACATGAAAGGGGGTTCCAGCTCTTTATATTCAATGTAATTTGCAGCTATATGACCCTCTATGTGATGGACGGCTATAAGGGGTTTTGCGCAGCCATATGCAAAAGCCTTTGCGTATGATACCCCTACCAGCAGGGGGCCTACCAGGCCCGGACCGTATGTAACCGCTACAGCATCTATGTCTTCAATCCGCCTGTCCGCCTCACTGAGCGCCTGTCTTACAACCTGTACTATAGCCTCTATATGCTTCCTCGAAGCTATCTCGGGAACCACTCCGCCGTAAACAGTATGGGTTTCGATCTGCGAATTTATAACATTAGACAGCACCTCCCGGCCATTTCTTACGACCGCAGCAGCTGTCTCATCACATGAGCTCTCAATGCCCAGGATAACTATGTCTCTCACTCGCCATCCCCCGCCAGTACCCAGCCAACTATCTTCCAATGCCCCTCGTCATCCTGACGAAGGACAAACTGTTCCTTGATTGTATCTATAACACCGTTTTCTCTCACATTTAACGAAAGATATAACGTAGCCATAGAACCATATTCGTTTGTATCATATTTTACGTCCGTACTCGAGGAGACCGAATAGCTGGAAACGATCTTATTTTTGTCCCGGAATACTGCCACTTCAGACCGCAGAGAATTATAAAAATCATCAAAGCTCTGATTCGCCACAAGCTCATCATCAAAAAGCCTGCGCATCTGCTCAGCCAGATCCTTTATCTGACCCTCAGTGGTTTCTGTATCATAAAAGCATTTGGTTATCTCCGCATACTCCGTAAGCACCGTTCTCGGAGTCGAGGGATAAGCTGTATCGTAATTCTTGCTAAGCTGCTTGGTCGCAGGTGTGATCTTCACCTTATCCGCTTCCTTATCGGGAGTGTTTATGGCAAGCAGAAATATCACCAGCACCGCAACAGCGAGCAGCACAAGTCCTATGATGGTATTCCTTGTATTATTCTTCTTCATATTTCAGCTCCTTCGATCTCCCGTCCTTCGACGCGGCAGTATCCGGAAATATCTCCCTGGCCGTGTGTATATATTCCCTCGGATCGGTGAGCGACGGACTGTAGTGGGTAAGCCAGAGCTCCTTGACACCTGCATCCCTTGCAAGCTGCGCTGCCTCAGTAAACATCATATGCTTCTTTTCTCTTGCCTTGACCTGATCCTCCGGATCACCGTACATTCCTTCACAGATAAATATGTCTGATCCCGCCGCATTCACCTCTATGGATTTAGTGGGCCTGGTATCAGTAGTATACGTGACTTTAAGACCCTTCCTCTCTTCACCCATTACCATCTCAGGAGTAAATACCCTGCCGTCTTCGTCCTTGCAGGTGTTTCCCTTTTGCAGCGGGTTCCAGAATTTGAGCGGTATTTCCAGTCTTTTAGCCTCATCAGCGTCAAACCGTCCCGCCCTTCTGACGCTGACGGAATACCCGTAGCAGGTCACGTTATGATTCACCTTGAAGGCCTTCACATGCATACCAAAGATATCGAATTCCTCTTCGCCCCCCGAAAACTCCATTAGCTTGATGTCAAAAGGCAGTCCCTGCGCTATGACAAGGAGCGAGCGCACGATTTTTTCAAGCCCTCTGGGTCCCGCAAGCAGCACAGGCTCTGTTCTGTCCGAATTCGCCATAGACAGCATCATCCCTGGAAGCCCGCTGATATGATCCGCATGATAATGAGTAAAAAGTATAGTATCTATCCCCTTGGGCGAGAGCGCCTTCTTCCTCATCGCACACTGCGTGGCCTCCCCGCAGTCGATAAGAATGCCCTTTCCGCCATACCTGAGCATCAGGCTGGTCAGATATCTGTATGGCAGGGGCATCATGCCGCCCGTTCCCAGCAAGGTAATATCAAACACGATCCGTTTCCCTTTTCCAGAATATAAATGCGTCTTCTTTGGGTGCATCATAAAACCCCGGACGCACACCCTCAGAAACAAAGCCCAGCTTTTCATACAGCCGGATCGCAGGTATATTGGATCTCCTGACCTCCAAAGTGAAATTCCTCACTCCTATGGCTTCTCCCTCCTTCATCAGATACCTCAAAAGATGCTCTGCTATTCCGCGCCTCCGGTATGCCTCATCCACCATTACGTTGGTTATGTCCCCATCACCGCACATATTACGTACTCCGGCGCAGGCTGTCAGTCTGTCCTCATCGCCATCTCTTGCGACGACATATACGGCATAATCACAGCAGAGGGACTCCCTGAAATCCTCTTCCGTCCATGCATCCCCGCCAAAGATCCTGCTTTCAAGCTCTGCAGCCCTCCGACAGTCCTCCATTTTCATCCGCTCATATATCATCATCGATCAATTATTACTCTTTGCAGCTTCTCTTTCGGCCTGCGATAACCTGAGATAAACCGGCTTATGCTCCGAGGCATCCTGATATCTTCCCGCCTCGTAATATCTCATTGCCAGCACTGCCACGCCGGACGCCCTCTGCAGCCTGTGGCTTGCAGGAGCATACATAAACGGAACACGGCAGATCTCTTCGATCTGTTCCCTGAACACCTTCACCCCGTCTCCGAGAAAAACCGTTTTCTTTCCCCTGTCATTGACATCTTCGAGTATATCTTCCAAAGGTACCGCGCACTGCTCCCTCAGCACAACAAGCTCATCATTGTCAAAGAAATAAATGCCGGTATATGTCTCATTTCTCCTGGCGTCCATAAGCGGCACAATATTCCCCTCAAATCCGGCCATATTCTGCGCAAGCGCATCCACGGTAGGAACCCCTATTACGGGTCTTCCTATAGCCTCTGCCAGTCCTTTTGCCGTAGCCGAGCCGATCCTGAGACCTGTAAAAGATCCGGGACCCTCAGATACTGCTATCGCATCCATATCCTTAAGAGCAAGCCCGGAGGCTGAAACAGCCTGATCCACCATGGGAAGCAGGGTTTCGGAATGGGTAAGCTTATTGCACACGAATGACTCCGCACGAACAACCTCATCAGACAGTATGGCGCAGCTCGCTGCAAGCCCCGATGAATCAATCGCCAGTATATTCATCTTCTACCATTATCCTCCGGTAATCAAAACCCTTCGCCGGATCCTTTGCAATATTGATCCATATAGTGCCGGTAGGCATAATCTCCCTGATGATATCAGCCCACTCAACAAGAGTCACTCCTTCGCCAAGAACACAGTCATCAAATCCTGTCTCTTCCATTTCCGTAACATCTCCGATACGGTACACATCAAAATGATAAAACGGCAGCCTTCCGTCATCATATTGATGTACGATCGTATATGTAGGCGAATTTACGCCCCTCTTTATCCCCAATCCTGCAGCAAAGCCCTTGGCAAACACGGTCTTTCCTGTGCCAAGATCTCCGGTCAGTCCTATTACCGTGCCAGGTTTACAGGTTTCTCCGATTTTTTGCGCAAAACTAAAAGTCTCATCAGCAGACTTTGTATCAAAAACCTTCATAACTTTTTATTTTCGCCCAAAGAGAGCGAACTGTCAAACGGTATTCCCTTTTAGGATATTCCTCAGGGGTTTGTATACAAGCATACAGATCACAAGTGAACATAAGCCCTTAAAGACAGTAAAGGGCAGATTGAATATGATCAGACAATCCCAAAGATCATCGACAGAAGGTACTATCAGCTGATAGGCACCGATTATTGCTTCCATAGGCATAAAGTTGGTATATATGGGGTATACTATATAATAATTTGTAAAGAGTGAAACAACTCCCATCACTGCTGCCCCCACTACAGCTCCTGTCATAGCCCCTTTCTTTGTGTGGTTCTTTCTGTATATCAGACCGGCTGAAAAGACAAAGGCCGCTCCAAGCAGGAAATTGGAAAGCTCACCGACCCCGCCCGTCTGGGTATTCAAAAGGTGGATGAGATTCTTGATCAGGCATACCGCCACCCCCCACAATGGTCCGTATGCAAAAGCTGCCAGCAGAGCCGGAAGCTCAGAGAAATCCATCTTTATGAACGGCGGAATCAAAAACGGAATTGGAAATTCCAAAAACATCAATATGTATGCTATAGCCGATAGCATTGCCGTGCCTGTAAGTTTTCTGATCCTAGTATTCATATCTCCTCCTCTATAAATGCAGTTTAATGTTTCACAAATTCATGTCTGACGCTGATACCGCGATGCCAAGCCAGCCTTGTGGGCAGCCCTCCCCCAAAAAAGTCTCGAACGGCATCCGGCTCCTTTGAACAAAACAAAGCCCCGGAAAAATCCGGAGCTCCTGAAATAAGCGTAGTAACGCAACAAACTCTTCTCTCATCCAGACTTAAGGCTTTTTCTGCGCCTCACACTGTCGGTTCCGGAATCTGACCGGATCATGCTCTGCCTTGTGATCTGTTACAATAAACCCAGAACAGCTCT
>CACZNY010000295.1 GCA_902782655.1 uncultured Lachnospiraceae bacterium | reverse complement strand
GACCGAAAACGGAGAGCCTATCTATTCTGACATCAAGGGCTTCAGGGTGCTTCAGGAGAGCAGGAAGAATCACGGGGACAAATCCCTTAGGGCGGCTGATGTGGAAACAAAGGACCGCTCCGTCGGAGTGGCGGATTTCCATCTGGAGCCGGAGGCTACACGGGCGCTGCTCGATTTCTGCGCAAATCAGAACGTATCCATGACAAATCTTATCCTGCTTTCCATGCGGACTTATCTGTCAAAGATGAACGGCGGGCAGGAGGACATCACCTTACGTAATTTTGTTTCGAGAAGATCCACTCATGCTGAATGGACCTGCGGGGGCAGCAGGGTGCTGTCATTCCCCTGCCGCACGATAATCACGCCTGACACTGAATTCCTGGATGCCCTCTATGAGATGCAGGCTGTCCAGAACAGGATCTATCTGCATTGCAATTATGATCCCGTGCAGGTCGACAAAATGCTGAAGGAGCTTTACGGAGCGCCTGACAATACGGAATATATCTCAATGTCCCTGACATATCAGCCGATGCCTGTACGTGTACAGAATGAGCATCTGGCGGGGATAAACGGACGCTCTGTCTGGTATCCCAATGGTGCGGCCACCAAGAGGATATATCTTACCGTGACTCACAGTACATTCGACGGGGGGATGATATTTGATTATCATTTCCAGAAGGCAGTATTAAGCTATGATGATATGCAGACGCTTTATTATTACATGATGAAGATGATGTTCAGGGGAGTGGATGAGCCTGACATTACAATTGGAGAATTGATAACCACAAGTTAAAGGGGGGGATGTAATGGAATATAAGGAGCAGTTTCTGGAGATAGTCTCAAACTATTGCGATAAAAGCGTTGGAGAGCTTACGGAGGATATGCGCTTTCGTGAGGATCTGGGCTTCAACTCTTTAAGCTTCATGACCTTCTTGGGTGATCTGGAGGATACCTTCGATATCGAGCTTGATGAGGATCAGGCTCTTAATATCACAACGATCGGTGAGGCGCTGGAGCTTCTTGAGTCGATGACTGAATGATCATCAGGAAGCGGCCCGAGGATTCGGAAAACGAGGATTAGCATACGGGAGTATACGATGAGGGAAAATGAGAACATTATAGTGCGCCTTCTGGAGGATACTGTGGCTGAGTATCCGGATATGCCTGCGGTCAGATGGCTGGTAAAGAAGGAGACATTCGAGAGAAATTACAGGGAGCTGGATTCGGACAGGCTTAGGGTGGCCAATGCCCTGCTTGAGCGGGGGTTCAGGGGAAAGCACATAGCCATGACAGGGGGCAGCTCCTATGAGTGGATAGTATCTTATTTTGGGATAGTGAGCGGAAGGATGACTGCGGTGCCTCTCGACCCTGTGCTTCCGCCTGCAGAGCTTTGTGAGCTTATCAACCGTTCTGATTCGGAGGCGCTTTTCATTGCTCCGAAGATGGTGTCTTTGATTGACACGGTGAAGGAGAGCTGTCCCGCTGTACGACTGTTTGTGATCCTTGGTGAGGATGCTGTAGCAGAGGATGAAAGCATCCTGTCCATCAGTGAGCTCAAGGCAAGCTCAAAGGATGAGCCTCTGCCCGAGGATGAAAGACCCGGTGATGATGATGTGTGCACAATTATCTTTACCTCCGGGACTACAGGCAAGAGCAAGGGAGTGATGCTCACACAGAGGAATCTCCATGATGATGTGACCAATGTTGTAGTTTCCTTTCCTCCAGGTACCACAATGCTGTCGGTGCTTCCGGTGCATCATGCATACTGTCTGGTGATGGACTGGATGAAGGGCTTCTCCATGGCGGCTACCATCTATATCAATGACACACTGCTTCACATGGTGCGTAATATAGGCATAGTTAAGCCCAATATCCTTCTCATGGTGCCCCTTATGATAGAGACAATAGCAAAGCGGCTTGAAGCAGCCGATCCTTCAGTGCCGAAGAGGGAAGCAGCAGAGAAAATTTTCGGTGAAAACCTTCAATACATTTTTTCCGGTGGAGCTCATCTGGATCCTTCCTATATCCATTTCTTTGAAGAGTATGGCATACAGGTGTGCGAGGGCTACGGCATGTCGGAATGCTCTCCTACCATAAGCACCAACGGTGAACTGGGAAACAGGCCTGGATCCGTAGGAAAACTGCTCGCAAACATGGAGGTGCGCTTCGTAGACGGCGAGATACAGGTCCGTGGATCCAATGTGATGAAGGGATATTACAAGATGCCCGAGGAGACCCGGGAGGCATTTTCTGACGGATGGCTCAGGACAGGCGATCTGGGACGCATGGATGAGGACGGGTATCTGTATATTACCGGAAGACTGAAGAATCTTATCATTTTGAGCAATGGGGAAAATGTATCGCCGGAGGAGATAGAGAATACACTGCTGAAGAATGATCTGGTGGGAGAGGTCGTGATAGCGGGCTCGGACAACGGGCTTGCAGCCAGGATATTTCCTGATCCCGATGTGGCGGAGAAGGAGGGCTTATCTCCTGAGGAAGTATCGTCAAGGCTTCAGGACATCCTGGACGGATACAATAAGACGCAGCCTACGTACCGGGCTGTCACATCGCTTATCGTGCGGTCTCATCCATTCCTCAAAAACTCCACAAAGAAGATAATCCGT
Organism: uncultured Lachnospiraceae bacterium; assembly: GCA_902782655.1. Taxonomy (GTDB): domain Bacteria; phylum Bacillota; class Clostridia; order Lachnospirales; family Lachnospiraceae; genus NK4A144. The sequence continues at coordinate 767 of CACZNY010000295.1, read as the reverse complement.
GCCATGATGGATGTGGATGAGGAGGCGGATGGCTGACAGGGCTCCTGCAGACACCCGGCATAAGCTTGCCGTAGTAGACCTGGTTAAGGCCGCGGCCTGCATTATGATCTTTTTATATCACTGTAATACTATCCTGCCCGGGGAGTGGAAGTTTCTGACGCTTTTCGGGCAGGATCTTGGAAATAACCTCTTTTTCATGGTGAGCGGGTTCACTCTGGCTCCTTCCATAGATGCAGCAACTATTAAGGATTTTCCCGCCTGGTATCTGAAACGGCTTGTAAGGATCCTGCCCATCACAGCCATTGCCTATGTTCTGGCTTTCGCCAGAGGCTACTATTCGTTACATGATCCTGCCGTACTTTTTACGATCTTTATATATCCCACTCTTTACTGGTTTATAACGGCAATACTTGTTTATTATATTATTCTGTTCTTTGGGGCAAAGCTTCTCAGGAAAAGGGTGCTTTTTGCCATAAGCCTCCTTCTTGCCCTGATATTTATCCTGCTGTACGGGCGGCAGGAGAGGGTCTATGTCATAGGTCTGTTTTCCATGCTTGCGGGATATCAGCTGAGAGAGGCGGCGACAGGGGAACACCGGACGGCCGGGGACACTTCGGGAAACAGAAGAAAAGCCATGACAGGACTTATCGTATGCTTTGCAGCCTTTATTCTTGGAGAGACCACGGATATTCCTTATGTCTCAGGCATTCTCGTCCTTCTGGGGGCAGCGGGTACGGGGGCTTCGGCTCTGCTCTATGGATGCTTCG
>CACZNY010000294.1 GCA_902782655.1 uncultured Lachnospiraceae bacterium | reverse complement strand
AGACGGAGCCCCGGAAAGATACAGCTTGGCCGCGATATGACTCCCGTGAAGCCTGACTATGATAAGGGCGACAGGGTAAGGCATTTTAAATTCGGAGAGGGAACGGTGCTGGATATCAAAGAGGGCGGGAAGGACTATGAAGTGACCGTCGAGTTTGATGACCACGGGATCAAAAAGATGTTTGCCAATTTCGCAAAATTTAAGAAGATATGAAGAAATCCGGGAAAAAGGATATTACATCTGTCCGTGCGGAAGGCCGATTTTATGACGGGATAAGACTGCTTCCCGTCATTTTATTTGTGGCTGTGGTACCTCTTCTGGTGCATGCTCTGCCGTATAAATTGCCACTGTCGAAATATACGTGGATAGCAGCAGAGGATGATACGGTTCTTTGGGATGTTTTCAGCTATATAAAGCTTAAGGCTATGATGGTCATCGCGTTGGCTGCGCTGATGGTGTTTGTTTCTCTTCTTGTAAAAGGCCGGCTCTCTGTGAAAAAGACAAAGGTATATATTCCAATGGCTTTGTATCTTCTGATGGTGATACTGTCCTGTGCCGGGAGCGATCTAAAGGAAGTCGCCTGGCGGGGCGGGATGGACAGATTCGAGGGAACTCTGGCTATAATCTGTTATATCTGGATGCTTTTTTACACCATACAGGCTGTCCGTAGTATAAGGGATATCACGGCAGTTTTTGCTGCTCTTGGCGTGACTGTGCTTTTGGAATGCCTGATCGGTCTTTCACAGCTTGTGGGAGCGGATGTGCTTTTCAGTAATGTCGGAAGATTTCTGATCGCAGGGAATATGAGCATAGAACTCGAATTTCAGAAGGGACAGGTTTACCAGACCTTTGGAAATATGAATTATATACCGTTCTGGCTTAGCCTTGTGATCCCGTTGCTTCTCCTGATATGTATAAAATGTGTCAGAGACATGGCGGAGAGGGGAGACGTATCATCTGATCGGAAGCCAGGCCTGCCGGAAAGGATATATATCCCGGTTTTTGCCATTGCCATCCTGCTGCTTGGACTGGCTGCGGTTAATTGTTTGGGAGCGGGATCTGCCGGTGGATTGATGGGACTGGCTGGGGCCGTCTTATTAATGGTGATAGCTTTTATCCCACGCAGGATTATAAGGATAGGGACTGTGGTTTTTTTGTCAGTGATTGTGCTTGCCGGTATTATGATCCTTTATTCATCAGACAAAGATGAGGTGGTGATAGACTATTTCGAGACCGGGGAGGACAGCCTTAAGATGTCGCTTGACGGCAGGGGGATTGATGTAAAGATATCGGAGGAAGGCGATCTGGTTCTGTATGATGATGATGGAAAAGTCCTTCCTTTATACAGTGATGATGCGGCTCCGTGGATCTTAAGTATAGATGATGATCTTGGATATGGAAATGTGGCTTTTGAAAAATATGTGGTGGATGATGGAAATTATCTGATGATCCATTTGCCTTCCGATGGTATCCTGTTTCATTTTGGCGATACCGGGGTTACCTGCTGTAATCCATATGGTTACGAGGTACCGCTAAACAAAACAAAGAGGCTTGGGTTTTACGGCCATTACGGCTTTGCTTCGGGCAGAGGGTATATCTGGGCTGATTCCATACCTCTTCTCGCGGAAAGCTTTTTTACGGGGAGCGGCGCGGATACCTTTATGTTCATATTTCCGCAGACAGACTATGCAGGGAAGATATCGGCCGGAGGACAGGCAGTAACCATAACGGATAAGGCTCACAATCTCTTTCTTCAGATGGCGCTTACTACCGGAGTGGTGAGCCTTATGGCTTTTCTGGCTATGCTTGCCATAATGTTCAGGCAGGTGTACAGGAGATTTAACGGAAATGAAGGAGCCTTGCTGAGCATCAGTAGTCTGACATGGGAGAAAGCTTTGATATGTGGTGCCGCTTTCGGGATAATGGGCTTCCTGATTGCCGGTCTGACCTGTGACAGCACAGTCTCTGTGATGCCGATATTCTATACCATGCTTGGGAGCATATTGGGGAGATGCTGCGATCAATAATGCTTCGCTTGGAAGGGATACGCTTATGTCCTCTTGTGTCTTGAAATAAAACATGAGAGGAGTATAATGTCATCTATTAAAAATTCATGGCTTTCGCCAGGGGGAGAGGAGAGAATATCAATGAATAAGTTAAGATTTTTGAGGTACAGGGCAGTACTTGCTATTGTGCTTGTGTTTGCCATGGTTTTCGGTACAAGCGGGGGCGCGCTGGCATCGGAGGTAAGCACATCGGTAAATGCAGCTTCTGTTGCTGCCGAGTATTCCTCCGATGAGGGAGACGTAGCCGGGGGGACTGTTTCAGACGGGGAGAGTCTTCTCATAGAAGAAGCAGAGGAAACTGCTGAGAGTGCTGCACCGTCAGATGAGGATGTGGTAGAGAAGGAGGCACTTGATGATGGTGCCATCCCGGAGGGAGCTGTCACGATCACAGAGGATAATTTCCCGGATGAGAACCTGAGAAATGCTATCATTAGGGGGGCAATAGACGGGATCACGCTGTCGAGCAATGCCGGGATCTACTACTATACAAAAGAAGCTGTAAGCTCGGCTGATTGGGTTAGCGTTGATCTTTACTCAAAAGAAGATGGAAGCATAGCTTCTCTGAAAGGCCTGGAGAAGATTTCAAACATAAGATCCCTTTATATATCAGGAATGGATAAGCTTACATCAATGCCGGAAGTAGGTGAGCTCCAGAAACTGGATTTTTTGGGATTAAATGATGTAGCTGTTTCCAAGCTTGATCTTAGCAGGAATGCAGACCTTAACTGTCTTTCGCTAGCGGATGTGCCTATTACTGAACTGGATCTTAGTAAGAATACAAAACTTGAGGATCTTAGTTTGTTTTATGTTCCCATAACAAAGCTTGATTCTATTCCGGAAATCAGCAGTCTAACCTTAAGTAATATCCCTTTGACAGAGCTGGATGTGAATGGACTGAAAAAAGTAAATTATCTCAATATAAGAAATGTACCGCTTGAAAATTTTGATTTTAGCAATCTGTCAGACGGATTATGCAGTCTAAGTCTGAAAGATATGAATATACCATCGCTTGATGTATCAAGGTATAAGGCTCTGGAAACACTGAGGTTTGAAAATAGTACCGTCAGCAGTGGGAGCATAGATGGACTGAATGAATTGCGATCGCTGGATGAGCTTGATCTTTCCGGTTCAAATGTCAGGAACGTAAGTATTAGTTGTGACAATCTGTATACAGTACGTTTAGATGACTGTGGAGAGCTTGCAAATCTTGAAGTATCATGGGTATATGATGAATATGAATATAATAGAATCAGCTGCAGGAATTGCTGTAATCTTAAGAGAGTCAAAATAAGTGGAGCTGTAGATGACCGTTATAACTGGGGATGGCGGGATGATGAGACCGGAATCTGGCACTTGCCTGATATAACCCTTGACTTCGTTGCTTGCACTGCCCTTGAAGATGTAGATATTGCTGTTGGTAATACGGGTAAGCTGCCGGTTAGCGCAAATCTGATCTACGATTTCAGATATGTTATGGGTGACTTTAATAACGGATCTAAATTTAAGATACAAACTGAGAAAAAATATGATAATGCAATAGTGACAATAAAGAGCACAGAAGGCAGTTGGATAGCTGAGAAATTCCCGGACAAGGTGGAAAACGGTAATCCAGTTTCGTTGGAACTTGGTGCCACAGGCTTTGACCCGGTTCTTGTAGGTACTAAGATACATCTTGTGAATGATTATGAGTATAAGAGTTTTAATGACAAATCAAATGCAATACGTTATACGGTGGAGAATGCTGAAGAGGAAACCCTTCCCAGTGCTGTCATAGATGCATTTGGACTAAGTGTATCAAGTGATAATCCGAGTGTTGCGGAGGTGAATGGAAAAGATATTGATATAAAAGATACTGGGACGGCGAAGATAACTGTCGAGTGTGGAACGGATGCAAATAAACTAAGCCGCAGCTTCTACATCAGGGCTTACAGGCAGACAACTGGGATCACTACAACGCCAAATGCTATCACGGTTGCCCCCAGGGCAGTGATCAGCACACCAGTAGCCATTACAGTCAATCCTGCAGAGGGTACGGAGAAGGTTACCGCAGAGCTTACTCCGTCGGATGGAGTCCCGGGAGTATGGTGGCATGTTTTCGGTAAGGAGAATAAGGAGCTTACGACCCCTGACGGTATTACTGTCGTAACAACCGGTGAAGAGAACGGGAAAACCACGGCAACAGTAACTGTAATGAAAGGTACTGAAGAAGGCGAATATACAATCCGTGCAGATGCCATGGGTAATTACTCTGAGGATGGCGGTCTGATCTCGAGTATCATCAAGCTGATCGTAAAGGGAGGCGGTGATGAGTCTGATACGCGCCCGCTTGAAGGAGTAAAGCTTGATAAGTCTGATATATCCCTTACAGCAGGGCAGAAAACGAGCCTTACTGCAAGTGTGCAGCCTGACACGGCAGATTGCACTTTTGATTGGACTGCAAGGATTTCAGGTGTCTCGGAGAATAATATAGATAAGTATATAGTTTTCAGCACTTCGGGGAATAAGGCAAATATTACAGCAAAACAGGCAGGCGAAGTGGAGATCACGGTTGTTGCAGAGGATCTTCTGACAAGGGTGAGAAAGACGGCGACTGCCCATATAACAATAACGGATTCTGACTTCGCTAATATCGATGATGAGACAGTAAGCGCAAATGATCAGGTGAAGATAGCAGCAAAGTTATCTGAAGAGGCTGAAAAGGAAAAGGATGCGAAGCTGCTCTGGATAAGCGGTCTTAAAGATAAATATACTTATTACGGAGCAAACATCGAGCCGGAAGTGGCAGTATACTACGGAACTTCCAGACTTCGTTTGGGTAAAGACTATTCCATTAAGTTCTCAAACAAGAAGAACCCCGGAGCATCAAGTGCCGTTGGTGGACTTTGGGGAACCGGAAAGATAACGGTCAAGGGAAAGGGTAACTATACAGGAACCGTTGAGCAGGAATTCAGTATAATAAACGGTGTTAATGCTTCTGCTGCATCGATAAAGAAAGCTAAGATCGTCAGCCTGAATAAGAGCTATGATTATACCGGATCTGCTGTAAGGCCGGATATAGCGGTGGAACTCGGTACGTCACGCCTTAAGAAGGGTGAGGATTATCTTGTAAGTTATAGCAAAAACATAGATGCCGGTACGGCAAATATTGTGGTATCCGGTATCGGAAATTATAAGGATACAGTGAAAAAGACCTTTAAGATAACCGCAGTGGATCTGAAAAAAGCAAAGGAAAGCGGTAAGGTTACTGTCTCTGTAAATAACGCATCTTTCCGTGTGGGAGGAGCGATACCTGTCGTATCCGTAATCTATAAGGGCGACGGCGTAGAGTGGACGCTTCGAGAAGGGGCAGATTATAAGCTTGGGTATAAGAAGAATAAAACTCCCGGAACCAAAGGAACTGTGACTATTACAGGACAGGGGAATTTTACCAGGAAAACGGATGTTGAGTTTAATGTAACAAAGGGTGATCTGTCTGAGCTTACGATGAATGTAAAGGATCTAAAGTTTAAGACAAATCAGAAAAAGGGTACAGCATTCAAGAGCACTGCGAAGATCATTGACAAAGACGGCAAGAATCTCAGCACGAAGGACTATACTCTTGAGTACAGGGATTTAACTGCAGGCATCATTTTGGATGCAAAAACCTCGCGGGATGATGTTGCAAAGGTTAAAGCCGGACATATCATATTGGTATCTGCAGTTCCGGGAAGCAGAAATTACTATACAGGTAAGCTGACGGGCACTTATTATCTCAGGGATGTTTCAGATATCAATAAGGCAAGGGCGGATAAGATAGCAGATCAGGCCTATGACGGGAAGGAGAAGAAGCCTGATATTATACTGAAGGACAGCTCAAAGCAGATTTTGAAAGAAGGCGTTGATTACAGGATAGTTGAGTATCGAAATAACATTAATAAAGGAAATGCGACTGTCCTGATCAAGGGAATAGGGGAGAAGTACAGTGGAACAAAGGTCGTATCCTTCAAGATCGTAGCGTCTAAAGTACAGGATTCCTATCTCGGATATTGGAACAACGGAAAATTTGTGACAAAATAATCAGATGAATGCCGTTGAGGCTAATATGACAGGGTTATAGATTGCTCCCGGAAACCGGTTTCGGTTTCCGGGAATTTTTTTGCGAAATGCGAAAATGTTGACAGAAGATACATTTTGTGCTTCCAAAATGTTGATGAAACATACATTTCTGGTTTCCAAAATGTTGATGGGACATACATTTTGAGTTTCCAAAATGTTGACCGGTGTGAACGTATGGAAACATCGGCGTAAGAGATGACGGGATCATTACTTTGCCTTTATATATGGCTATGTTTCTTTAACCGGCTTTGAAGAAAGAACGTGCCATGCAGCCTGCGGGGAGGGGAGACCGGTTCACGCAGGCTGTTTTAATGGGCGGATATCGGAAATCGGGTGTTTATGTGGGGAGGGTTTAGTGATACAATAGGCGAAAAGTAAGGGAAATCTATCATGAAAAGGGGTATGTGATGGGAAACGATAATACGGAACAGATAAGGATAGTGCAGGAAACGGTAGCGGGAAAGGAAATAACCTTCGCCCATATCATCGGTAGTCCTGCGCCTGTCATTTTTCAGAAGCTGGGACTTAACCCGCAGATCGACTATCAGTCGTCGGCAATAGGCATAATGAACATGACTCCTCCGGAGTCAGCGGTCATAGCTTCCGATATCGCCATAAAGAGCGGCAATGTGTATCTTGGTTTTGCGGACAGATTTACCGGTACGCTCATTATTACCGGAGAGCTTGCGGATGTGAATTCCGCGTTGACGGAGATAGTCAATTATTTCCGTGACGAGCTCGGGTATGTGGTCTGCAGGATAACCAAGAGATAGGTTGACATAAAGCACCGCTGTTGTGGTGCAGAGTAAGAGCTGATTACAGATTTATGGCATGAGGGAAAGTTGACATAATGTCGAATTTATCATCGAAAGACCTTCTGGAAAGAATATTCCATGACGATTATGAAAATCTGAAGGGAAAGACCCTTCGAATGACAAGGCTTCGGATCCCCGGGAAGGAGGTCTGCTTCGCGCATATTTTTACCCCGGTGGATGACAGCATATACAAGAACCTCGGTCTTCATATAGGAGTGCATGAGGGGGAGGATCACAGCGGTGAGGCGATAGGGATAATACGCTTCACACCCTGGGAGGCTGTGATAGCGGCTGCGGATATTGCACTGAAGTCAGCAAGTGTAGAGATAGGCTTCATGGACCGCTTCTGCGGGTCGCTGATAATCACCGGGAAAAACGCGCAGGTTACGACGGCGGTGGAGGAGACGGTGAGAGCCTTTGACGGCGAGCTGGGCTTCAGGGT
>CACZNY010000293.1 GCA_902782655.1 uncultured Lachnospiraceae bacterium | reverse complement strand
TGATGGCTATCTTTTGTATGTCAAAGGATATGGCAGATCTTAAGGAAAGACTTAAGAAGATCATAGTTGCATTTGATGTAGACGGTGAACCTGTAACTGCCGGAGATCTTAAGGCAGTCGGAGCAATGGCTGCACTTCTGAAGGAAGCAATGCTTCCCAACATGATCCAGACACTTGAACATACTCCTGTGCTTGTACACGGTGGACCATTTGCAAATATAGCACACGGCTGCAACTCAGTGCGAGCCACGAAGCTTGCCCTTAAGATGGGTGATTACTGTGTTACAGAAGCAGGTTTCGGTGCAGATCTCGGAGCTGAGAAATTCTTTGATATCAAGTGCCGTGCGGCAGGGCTCGAACCTTCTGCAGTTGTACTGGTATGTACCCTCAGAGCCCTTAAGTACAACGGCGGGGTATCAAAAGAAAACACAAGCGAGCCTGACCTTGAGGCTCTTAAGCGTGGTATTGTGAATCTTGATAAACACATAGAAAATATCCAACGATTCGGAGTACCCGTAGTAGTGGCTATAAACTCCTTTTCAACAGACACCAAGGAAGAGATAGATTTTGTAGAAAGACACTGTATGTCCAAAAACTGCGAGGTCGCTCTTTCCGAGGTCTGGGAAAAGGGCGGAGAAGGCGGAAAAGCACTTGCAAATAAGGTAATGAAAGTAATCGAAAACGAGAGTTCCGATTTCCATATGCTTTATACAAACGCCTTGCCTCTTGAGGAAAAGATCAGGACTATAGCCAGAGAGATGTACGGCGCAGATGATGTTGAATTTGAGAGCGAAGCTCTTAAAAACGTGAGGCTAATCACTGATATGGGATTTGGAAAGCTGCCTGTCTGTGTTGCTAAAACCCAGTATTCATTATCCGATGATGCTTCCAAACTGGGAAGGCCTACAGGATTTAAGATACATGTAAGGGATGTGTATGTAAGCGCCGGCGCCGGTTTTGTGGTAATGCTCACCGGAAAAGTCCTTACCATGCCCGGACTGCCCACTGTACCAGCAGCCCATTCCATAGATTACGACGAAAGAACAGGTAAGATCACGGGACTGTTTTGATCCATGTTCAAGCATCATAAGAATAACGCATTTGCCTGTATTTATTGATATCGGATGGACACTGTCATGTATGCTAATGTAATACCCGGGATATCCCATGAACAACTGGATAAAACATTTCAGTATTCCGTTCCTGATGAATTTGCTGATCAGATATTTCCCGGCAGCGTGGTAGAAGTGCCGTTTGGGGGCGGCAACCGGCTTATCACGGGGTTCGTTACAGAACTTACATCTTTACCTGAGATCGATCCTGAACGTATCAAACCTGTAGCAAAAGTCCTGTCGGATTCCGATCTCCCGGAGAGCCGCATGATAGCCATAGCAGCGTGGATGAAGGATGAGTACGGTTCCACCATGAGCAGGGCTTTAAAAACAGTCCTTCCCGTTAAACAAAAGGTACAGAAGAAAGAGAAAAAGATCATTACTTTGTCTGATGATGCTGAAATGGTAGAAGGGTATATCCTCCGGATGCGGAAGAAAAAAGCCGTGGCCCGTCTGAGGCTTTTGGAAAATATCAGCCCCTGGAATGAGTATGAATACGATGCTTTAAAGGACTCTTTAAAGATAACGCCCAAAACCATAAAAGAGCTTTCCGAAGCGGGGATCATAACCTTAAAAACAGTTTACGAATACCGAAATCCGGTTGAACTGCCTGAAGGTGCGCCGCCGGAACAGCTTGAATTAAACGGGGAGCAGAAACGTATTACCGAAGATATAATAGCGGGGATCAGGGCGGGTGATAAGCGCACATCCCTTATCTACGGAATTACGGGAAGCGGAAAGACCCTCTGTTATACAGAGCTTATCGCAAATGTTATCGCAGCAGGTAAACAGGCGATAATGCTCATACCGGAGATCGCACTTACATGGCAGACGGTACGCCGGTTTCAGGAGAGGTTCGGTGAGAGGGTGTCGGTGCTGAATTCCCGCATGAGTAAAGGTGAGCGCTACGACCAGTTTCTAAGGGCAGCAAAGGGCGAGATAGATGTGGTTATCGGTCCCAGATCTGCCCTGTTTACACCATTTGAAAAAATAGGTATTATTATCATCGATGAGGAACATGAATCCTCTTATATCAGCGAGAACATTCCTGCATATCATGCGGTGGAAACTGCAGAGTTTATTGCAGGTATGCATGGAGCAGCCGTAGTACTTGGTTCCGCCACTCCTTCCGTAAAGTCTTATCATAAGGCTCTAAAAGGGGAATACAGACTCTTCACTCTTGGAAGCAGGGCAACAGGATCTCAGCTTCCTGATGTTTATACCGAGGATATGCGGAAAGAACTGGCTGCCGGAAACAGAGGGATGTTTTCCCGGCGTCTTCTGGGAGCCATTTCTGACAGGCTGGAAAAAAAGAGCAGATCATGCTTTTTATCAACAAGAGGGGTTATGCCGGATTTGTATCCTGCCGGTCCTGCGGTCATGTGTTCAAATGTCCTCACTGCGATGTTTCCCTGAATTTCCACAGGGATGGAAATAAACTTGTGTGTCATTACTGCGGTTTTGAAACCCCTTACATCGCAAAATGTCCGGATTGTGGCTCCGGCTACATAGCCGGCTTCAGAGCCGGCACCCAG
>CACZNY010000292.1 GCA_902782655.1 uncultured Lachnospiraceae bacterium | reverse complement strand
CGTATACCTGAAATCTAAGCTCGTGGAATACCTCGCTAAGATTTCAGAGTAAATTATCCTCCTGTAATTAAGTATATGAGCTGAACATCATACCTGAGTACATACTGGTAATATATGGATTCGCAAAATTATGTCCCGGATTTTTATATTCGACAACTATCCTGTTCGTGTAATCCATGGGATTAAGGGATATCTTCTTTGCCTCCAGCAGTATCTCGCTTGTAAAATCCGTTATCGGCCTTAATGTATCCTTGTGATCTCCTTCAAACGCTGCAGCCCTCAGATATTTTTCGTCTATCTCCAGCTCTCCCGTATCCATGAAGGTAAGTCCTATGGCATCAAGCTCATTACGATACTCATTCTGTATACCGCGCATTTCATTCCTGAATTTATTGGAAAGACCATATGTTTCGGAATACTGTGTGGCGTTTGTTATAAACCTGTTGTATCCCTCTACCAGACTTTCTACGTTGCTTATCAGGGATTCCACGTCCGGCTTAAGACCTATGTGGGCATCCTCTCCGTCTCCGCTTGCTCCCTTTAACGTGATCTCATAAGCTTTATCTATGGTAAAGGAATTTGAATAGGCACTGTGGGGAGCCCCATTTAAGGTGAACTCTGCATTACGAGGCGGCTCCGTGATATCTCCCAGACCAAAGTATTCCACTGCACCTGCCCGCTTACTGGTATTATCATCGGAAATATTAAACAGCGCCTCTTTTCCTCCGGGCTGTCCCGTGGCAATGCTCTCTATCCTGAGAGCCGATCTCCCGTTATCATCGGACATAACGGAAACCTCCACTCCGATATTACTGCGGTTAATCAGCCTCGCAAGCTTCTCCTGCATTTCTTTATTATTATCACCGGGCTCTACATTAAACTGGAATTCATAATCAGTATCCCCGATGTGTATGTCAAACGAATAGGTATCCGGCTCCAGCGTCATGGCTCCGTTATCTATAAAGGAGCCCATATTAACCTGACTGGAAGCCAGTCTTTGTACACCCAGATCAAACGAAGGTACATCGTCTTCATCCACGGAATTATCGCTTCCGATATATTTTGCTACAGCCACATCTTCATCCGAAGAGAAAGCTGTCTTCTTGTCCAACAGGCTTAAGGAATCATCTGTGGAAAGCGATGCTATCACATTCTTAAGATCCCTGGCATTCTCTTTCATGTTGACGGCATACTCAACGACGTCCTCTCCTGACAGCGGAAGGAAAAGCGGAGACTCTTTTGTCTGGCGTATAATGGAAGCATAAACACTTCTCAGCTCGTCTTTTTTATGCGTGTCATAACGTGAAGTCTTGGGCATGAACTGCGGCAAGAAATTATTATAGACATTTTGTAAAGCTAACGATGCCATTTGACGTCCCCTCCTTTCTTCCTTGATAGTCAGCGGACAATAATCCTATCGTATAATAATCCATTTATACGTTTAAAGAATATCACGATTTGTCAAGTATTGCAAGGGAAAATAACAGGAATTTTTAACTTTTTTTCTGATCAATATATGTTGTTTTCAAGGTCTTACGGATATACAAAATATGGTATAGCCCGATCAGGACCTAAAGATATAAGAGTGAAAGGAGCGGGACTGTAAGGACAGACAGTACCGTCGACATTGCGATCATCTTGTTACAATAGTTCCCCTTATGGGCATACTGCTCTGCCAGCATCCCGGTAAGCGCAGCAATCGGCATGCTGGCGGAAAGGCAGCAGATCTTTACTATCACCGTATCAAACGGCAGCATATGAAGGATCAGTATGCCTATGCCTGGCACTATGATGTTACGCAGCAATATATAAGCATATATATTTTTATCTGTAAATACTGTCTTCAGATCCAGCTGGGCCAGCGACCCTCCTATCAAAAGCATGGAAAGAGGTATGCAGGCGTTTCCCATATAGGTAAAAAAACTGCCTGCTGTTTCCGGTACCGGCACACCTGCAAGATATAAAGCTATGGCTATAATACTGATCACCGTACCGGTATTGATAACAGATTTCGGCGAAAAACCGGCGCTGCCCCCATCGATCCTGCTCACAAGGAATATGCCTAACGTATACGCCACTATATTAAAAAGCAGCATATAGAAAACAAGGTATATCACGTATTCGTCCCCAAACATGGCTTTGATCACCGGTATACCGAAAAAACCTATATTTGACAGGAACATCATAAGCTGCTCCAGAGTCAGCTCCTGTCTGTCCTTATTGCCGATCCTGCCTCTCAAAACAAAGAAAACAAAGCTTGCCAGGATAAAATACGTATAAAAAGCAAGGGCTGCCAGGAAATTCTGCAGAGTAAGCATTCCGCTGTCTGCCGGCCTGTCTCCTGCTATAGCAGATATCATAAGGCATGGATTAAGGACATTAACTACTATCTTGCTGATCTGATGCTGACCGACAGAGTCAAATATCTTCAAACGGAAAGCTGCATAGCCTGCAGCCATCATGGAAAAAAGCATCAGCATCTGAAACAAAAGAAGCAATGTGTTCATGTGTCTACCCTAAAGTAACTCCTTAAAATACTGGTAAATATAACGGGCTCTTCGACAAAGGGAAAATGCCCTGCCCCCTCTATTCTTGCAAGTCCTGCATCCGGCATTTTCTTTTCCATAAGTACCGCATCCTCTATAGGCGTCGCCGTGTCAGCCGTACCCCAGATCAAAAGCACCTCGGGCTTCACGGCTTCAAGACAGGGCGTTAGATCTTCATTGATCGTCTTTACCATACATTCGCGCATGAGAGGAGAGGCCGCCCTGTAATCCGCAGAACCGTGAGTCTCTTTATAACGTTCCACCTGCTTCTCCGTCATGAACCGTTTCGCCAGCTTAAAGAGCTTCTGTTTACGCTTTGCTTTATCCGAAAGCTCATGTCTTATGCCCGCAGCATCTATAAGAACTATGCGCTCAGTCTTAAAGGGAAGGTCAGCTCTGCCCATCATCTTTATGATAATGCGGCCGCCAAAGCTGTGTCCCATGAGAGTAAGCGAATGAAGCCCCATGGACTCAATAAACTTTATCGTAAAATCGACAAATCCATCCAGATCCCATGCCTCGGGAGGCTCCGGTGTGTCTCCGGAAAAGCCCGGCATGTCCGGCAGTATCACACGGTATTTTTCTGACAGTGCATCAGCTATTACCCTGTAAAGCGAAGCCTTCGCCATCCAGCCGGGAAGCACCAGCACCGCCGGTGCGTCCTTAGAACCATAGTCCTCGTAATATACGGATATCCCCCCTACCTCTGTTTTCATGCTGTATCACTCGGATAATATCCAGCCTTTTGAATCAGTGTACATGATGCCGGATATCGCGATGCCGCCTTTATCATCTATCGTGCATACCTTCCAGAGGGTTCCAAGTCTTCCGGATGGCTCGCGGAAGGCCGCTATGATGCCATTCCTGTCATATATAGTCACTGTCATATAAGTGCGTCCGATAGTTCCGGCCATGTCCTCCTTTGACAGATACTCCTCATCCTCTACAAAAAGCGCATAGCCTTTCACGCTGTTCGAGGGATTGAATTTTATCTGCTTTCCACTTTCATCCTTCTGATCATCGGTATTAACAAGCCGCATGTTCATCTTATCATTATCTGATGTGAGAACTGCCGCATACTCCCCGTCCTTCAACGTCACAGGAGATTTTTTCTTCGCGTTGAGCAGGTATGAATCTGTTTCATGGATCGCTTTACCCTCTTCCGCAAGGAAATTTCTTCCCAGGGAATACTCGGGTGTACCCGGCACGATATGGATATCATTAACGCTGGTCGGGGGGCAGTTATCATACAGGTAACTGGCGCTGTAGGTATCCTCCTTCTGAGGAACCTGGAAAGTAAAATATCCATCCCCGTCCGTTACCGTCTCACCGGTATAATCTCCGGCAACGTTGCGAAGCTTAACAGTGACATTCTTCAGCACACCGCCCTGTTCATCTCCGGCATAACCGTAAAGAAGAGCCTTGCCGGTATCCTTTTTTGCCTCTTTAAGAACCTCGTCGGCATCGCCCTTAGCTTCCTTAGCGTATTCTGAATCAGGATCACTCAGATCGGCTTCCGTAAAGGAGGAATTTATGCCGTAAATATCCGTCTTATATCGTTTTATATACACAATATTATTACCGTCATAATAATACTCGCTTACCAGCCTGCCCTCAGAACCGTGATCCTCTGTCACTATCTTTACTATTCCGCTCTTATCTCTATAGATGGAAGTATCGACTATATCTCCGCTTTTTTTATCATTTGCTCTGGTTTTTGTATAATTATAGGCTGATGAAGCAGATATTTTTGCGTCAATATCATCAGCATAGGCTTTGTCCGGATACTCGATCTTACCGGAAGCTTTTTTCGATTCCGGCTGGGATACTGTTTCCCCGGCTGTTTCTTCTTTAGCCGTCTCCGTTTCCCCTGCTGCCTCTTTTGTCTCTTCTGATGATGATTCCTCAGCCTCTGTCGGTTCATCCTGCTTTGCAGTATACCCTGCGCCTGCCGGGAGCTGCTCTAAGGATGCGTCTCCGCACGAAATAATAATGAGCGAAAAAAGCAATGATACAACAATAGTACCGGCTTTCCTATATCCTTTTTTCATATCTGGCCTCCTCCTTTCGCGAATCCTGTCCGACGAAGATGAATTTGAGCATATGTTTCATAGCCTGTAATTATATACTATCCCGAATGAAAAGAAAAACCTCAGTACATCCCTGGTACTGAGGCTTTTACCTGGGCTGGAAGGATTCGAACCTTCGAAGTGACGGAGTCAGAGTCCGTTGCCTTACCGCTTGGCGACAGCCCATCAT
>CACZNY010000291.1 GCA_902782655.1 uncultured Lachnospiraceae bacterium | reverse complement strand
CACATGATCCTGCTGATAGCTGTCAAGCGCTCCGGAGCCTGCCGCATCGGAAAACCTGATGACCGCCTGCTCTCCTTCCCAAACCTTATCCCAGGTCAATGAACTGTCAGCCTTAAGCTCATTGAACCCTGTATTGAAAAGCCTTTCCCTTTCCCAGTTGATCTGCTCCTTAAGCCTTGAGGCCTGTTCCCTGCGTACTTTATTCTTTTTAAGGAAGGCTCCGCTCCTTATGATATTGTCCGTCTGATGAAGTATCTGATCGCATACTGCGAGAAGCCGCGCCTTACCGTCTGCAAAGCCCTCTTCATTCTTTGGGAGAAACTGCCCGCTGAGTCTGCTGTAGCTTTCCAGAGCCGCGGCAAGCTGCCTGTCGGAGCTTACATTTTCGAAATACACCTGATAGGTATAAAGCCCTGCATGGTTTCTCTCATGCCGAAGCTGCATTTCCGTGTTCATCCGCTCGCCGGCTTCCTCTGTTTCCGTATTCCTTCGCGCCACATCTCTTTCCAGAAGTTTCCCGAACCGGATCCTTTGTTCTTCCCCGGCACGAAGCTTCCCGGCTTCTTCTGCATCAAGGAGCTTCCCCTTTTCGTCTCCCTCGAAGCGGGCTCTGAAGTCCTCAGCGGTCATGCTCGCTATCTGGCGCAATCCTGTCCTGGCACAGTCATGAAGAAGCCGAACCTTCTTATACCTGCCCGTCTGAGCCTGCTCCGACTTCCCCTCTTTCCTTCTTGCCTTAAGATACTCATCGCAGACCCTTATGAGCTCCGTATAAGTATCCACAGCCAGGACCTTCAGGGAATCAAAGTCCGATTCCTGCTCTATCTGCCTGTCCTGCAGCTCATAGAACCTGTCTATGCTTTCTTTGATAAGGAGCATCCGGTAGCTGTCGCCAAAGACGCGCCTGTCCGTCTTTACACTGAGCGCTGCGTTCCTTAAGCGGATCATGATATTATTCTCTGCAGTCTGAGGTATTTCCTCACCGGCTTCTTTAAGAGCCCCCTTCTGAACGGGGACTATCTTCTGCATCTGCCCCTCCTGCTGCTCTTTTGTCATGCGGCTTCGCATTACCTGAGGCGCATCCTGAAAGCTGTCCTTCCTGATCACTGCATCTGCACTGCTCTTTTTTTCTACAGACAAATATCCGCTTCCCATTATTCCCACCATTCTGTGATGACTTTCACATCACATTTATCACTTCCTTATGTCATTGTATAATACGAATTATATTTCAGATTGGCAATAGAAACGCAAACAGGGGACGATTATATCCCGTCCCCTGTCTGTCTGACCGGCATGCCGGCCTTATTTTACCGATACAGTTCAGCTTTAAGCCGGACCGCCGGACTGTGACGTTTTATCTTATCAGAAACTCAGCAAAAGGCGCGCTGCCCGAGAGCGTGAACTCCTTGCTTCCGGCTATGGGAGCGATACTGACGTTTGCCTGGCCCGGGCCGCCGTTATTGGTATATACGTACTCAAAATCAAACCCTTCCTTAAGCTTTACCCCGTTAAGAGTGACCGCAGGCTTCGGCTTCACGGCGATGCCCTTATATCTTTGCATGGGAACCGCCGCGATCTTTGCATCAGCGAGATTTCCTGCTGTTATGCTGAATTTGTATCTAAGCTCCGGCTTTCCGCCTTTAAGGTAAAAGTTCTCACTGTTCTTAGGCTCAAGTATCATGACCGGCGCTTTCTCTGCTCCGGATGAGCCAAGACCGGAGGTATTTTCGTAGCTTATCCTGAAGAGACTGTTGTCCAGCAGAGGTGTCTTCGTTCCCTTATATACCGCTTTTTCATATCCGTCCTTAAGATAATAAAGTCTGGGAACAGGCTTTAACGTGCCGCCGGTATACCCTGCATCGCCGGCATACCCTGCCGGAGCGAAAGGATCCCTGTCATTCCAAAGCGGCTTTATGCTTTCAAAGCTCAGCTCAAGCTGCCTGATCTCAAGGTTTATCGTCAATGTGCCTGTATAATTGGGCGCCATACCGGTAATGATCACCTTCGGCTGTCTGCGCCCGTTTATATGATTGCCGGATACATCCGCTGACACCTCTTTATTATTCTCATAGGACACCCTGTAATCATAGCCCTCCCGCATCATATGAGTCTCCTCAGCACCGCCTTTTCCACCGGGTATTGACTCAGAAAGATCGATATCGAAGGTTATCTCCTTTCCGCTGTAGGGGACCGAATAACCCTTCTCAAAGATGTTATCAACCCCCGTTCCGTCCAGACTGACCTGGATATTCTTCTCGACACTCTTAAGATCCGTCGGATTATCAGCCCTTCTTCTTGAATCGATTATAATAAAGGTACTGGTGATGCTTCCCGCATATATCCCCTTGCCCTTTATCGTTACCTTTCCCGTACCCGGCTTCGTGCTTCCGGTTATCTTTACTGTATAGTCGACATCCTTTTTGAGTTCATAATCCCTCGGCTGATCCTCTTCGGAATATGCATTTGCCTCTGTCACTGTAAGATCCTCGAGCATGACGGGAGCTCCGTCGTAATACTGGCTCTCTATCCGGTTATTCTTTCCGGTAGATAATATGATATCCTTGTCCCGGAGCTTTCTGGGCGTGATCTTAAAGCTGAGCTGCTTCGTTCCCTCATAAATGCCCTTACCTACTACAAGCGCCGTTGCCTTTCCGACAGCTGAATTGTTGCAGTAGAAGACCTGATAATCATTACTTGAGACCGTGTTGCCCTTTGCGTCGCTTACGCTGATCTCAGGTTCAACCCTGCCGATCTCTCCCGATGGATCAAAAGCAATCTCCTGCGGCCCTATCTTTGAGATCCGAAGCTTTGAAACAGGCTTGCCCTTGATGGCAAAAGGAACCTCCTTTATTCCGGAGTAATTCCCGCTGAAGCTGAGCACTGCTGTCGCTGTACCGCAGTCATGATTATTTGAATATGATACGGTATAGTCCTCCGCCTTGATCAATGTCTTTCCATCCATAACCGACTTTACGCCGGGGCATATCCCCTCGCTGACACGTTTGATATACTGCTCGTCGGTCTCACCGCTGCCCTGGGTTATCTTATTGCTGCTGAGCGTTACCTTAAGTGACTTCACGCTCTTTGGCTTTATGCTGTATACGAGGGAGCTGTTTATCTTAAACTTCACTGCAGAGCCCTCGGCAGGACGTATAACGATGCCGTATTCCCCGGCATTCACGGGATCTGTTACGGCAAGATCATTCATACTGTAATACTCTGCCCTGTATTCGGTCTTCTCAAGCTTCCTGCCGTCAAGCACCACCTTTACTTCCGGACGTACAGCCTTTCCTGTGTAGACACTGCCTGCGGCCTTCTTATTCTTTAATTCGACCGATACCTCTGCCGCTGCAGCATCCGGCTGTAATATCGTGAAATCCGCATACACGTCTCCCCCGTAAATGCCCTTACCGGAAATAATAACGCTTCCTGTCCCGGGATATCTGTTTTTAGTGCAGCTTATCGTATAATCCTTATCCTCTGTAAGCTTTACACCGTTGAAGCTTACCTCTTTGACGACAGGCGTGATCAGGTCTCCGCTGTATGCGAAGCTGTCTGCCGAAAGCGTCACCCTGGTCAGAGCCTCACCCCGGCTGTCAGTCCCCGTAAGATCAAGCGGCATTATACTGAAATAGAATCTGTCCTTATAGCCATCTGTCTGGATCTCATTATTAATGATATTTCCCATATGGCTTCCTTTGCCGGTCACGGTAAAGTAGGGAGCCTTATCCAATACCTCAGTATCGGTCATATCCTTATCCGTAAGATCATACACATCGGTATTGTTATGATAAACCACATCATAATCGGTATTCGGGACATATCTCCTGAAGCCATCACTCATTTTATAAACAGATACCATGGGTGTGACAGGCTTTCCGGTATAGCTGACCCGGCTGCTGTAGTCGCAGATCCTGTCGGAAATGCTTACCGGAGTGATGCTGAATAAAAGATATACCTCGCCGTTAAATGAGTCCGTACCGTCCGTAAAGAGCTTATCATCCACCTTGCATACAGCGCAGTAGTCTCCCGCATCCACCGGATCGACATATTTTCCCCCCGGTTTCTTCGCCGTCAGATCATAGGTTTTATAGCCCTTTAATTCATAAGGGATACCTGTGCTGCTTCCGATAACATACAATTTCTCAATCTCAGGCTCGATCTTCTTTTCGTTATACTCATAATCATATTTATTGTTATCACTGTCATATGTGCCGTTGTTCACCGAGAAATACAGAGATTTCACATTCAGCTTTTCTATGCTATAGCTGATGGTGTCATTTGCGCCGGTACAATAGCTGCTCTCTTTGGTCGCTACTATCCTTGCGGAAGCATTTCCCACTGTGTTATTTCCGGTATACTCAAGGTAATATGCATCTGCAGGCACCAGTCTGTGATCCGGATCTACCATTACGATATTTATCCAGGATCCGGCTTCGCCGCATTTCAGGTTCTCATAAAGTGTGATGCCGTTGCTGCCGGGAGAATACTCCGAGCCATCGATACCGTCCTGTATATATGAAAACCACTCCGGCTTTATCTCCTTTATAACCTTTACATTGAAATATCCGGTCTGCGTCCCGTTTTCA
This sequence comes from uncultured Lachnospiraceae bacterium, assembly GCA_902782655.1. GTDB lineage: Bacteria > Bacillota > Clostridia > Lachnospirales > Lachnospiraceae > NK4A144. The sequence continues at coordinate 592 of CACZNY010000291.1, read as the reverse complement.
TAAACACGGACTATTGCCCTGCCGGGTCCCTTCGCGGTCAGCTTCCCGTCATTTACCGCAACTACTCTCTCGTCTGAGGACTTAAGCTCTATACCCGAAGCCTCCCTGTTATAGGTCAGCCCGAAGGTTGTGTCCGCATGATCGGCAATTCTCTCTCCCTGGGCAGCCGATGACGAAAACCTTGCGGTAATATCACCGGTGGTCTTATTCATGCTGACCTCTCCACCGGTCACATTTGTAACTCCCGTCACCTCGAGCCTGTCCTCGTCCGCCCTGTCGGTAAATGCCCTTATCTCCAGAGTGGTTGAGTATACACCGTTTTTCTCTTTGTCTGAAATATCCTTCCAGGTATTATCACTGTCGAGGATCAGTGTCTCTCCGGCCTTCTGATTCAGCTCGAATTTACCGTCAGTCTGGCTCTCTCCCAATATTCCGATATCCGATCCGTCATCCCTGTTGTAGCATACCAGCACCGCAAAGCCTTCTCCGGCCTTTAAGGCTGCAGGCTTGTCAAGCGGTATCGTATAGACTCCCGCGCATCCAAGCTGTCCCTTTGCAGTAGCTATACAGGTGCCCTTATCCGGATCTTTTT
>CACZNY010000290.1 GCA_902782655.1 uncultured Lachnospiraceae bacterium | reverse complement strand
ACTCAATAATTATACCATAAAAAAAGAGTGTGGAAAAGATATAATCCTCTCCACACTCATTCGGGATCCTGCTGTAAAGCTCAGTTGAAACTAAATTATCTTATCTCTTTCTTCTCCTGTTCCAGACAAAGATACCTGCCAGCATGATCAAAAGGGGAACCACTCCCACCACGATTATGGCCAGCATCAGTGTAGTGGAATCCGGAACCACTATTTTTTCCGACTCATAACTCTTTGCCGGAATGGCGATAGTGCTTTCTTTTTCTCCCACCATCTGTGTGATCCCTTTGGCCACCAGCGCCGAGTTCGCGCCGCTCACCATGGAATCCACCGAATCATCCAGAATGGATTCGGAAGTAAAGTAGAGCAATGAAGTCTTCTTTCCATCCTGATCATTCTCCACCAGAAGTCCCAGGTCAAAGGGTCCGTCCACATCTCCTGCTTCCTTTTCCATAGACTGAGCGTTCTGGGTATCAGTCTTCAGATACGCCGTATCCGTGGTGGACAAAAGTTTTGTGATGCTGCGAGCCTCATTGTCCGACACTCCAAAGGTCGCTCCCTGCGCGTATGGCATCAGCACCAGCCTGTTTGAAGACATGAGCTCCGAAGTGATCAGGGATGCTCCCAGCTCAGGCAGCAGATTGACAGGGCTCTGATAATAATGCTCAGTATCACCCTCAATCACTATACCACCCACGGTATCCACGCCATAACTCTCCATTATACCGTTAAAATTAGTCATCGGCTCGGGAGAATATGAGGAAACGATGAGGGCACTGTGACCTCTGCTCAGATAATCCTCCACCTTGGCCACATCATCCGCAGTATAATCCACTGTAGGAGCAAGGATAAACACTGCTCCGGCCTCATCCTCGATGCTGTCGGTATTCATGAGGTTTAAGGTCCTCACATCTATATTTGCCTTTTCCACCAGCTGGGTCAGATGGTCGGAAAGCTTAAGTTCATTATGTCCCTCGATCACATACACATAAGGCATGTCACCGCTGAGCACATAATCCAGGGCGCTGGTGATCTGTCCCTCCGCATCTATTCCCGTAACCTTCTGGGAATAAGTCTGATAATCAATGGTAGTCTCATAAAGACTGTTGTAATCCACATATTTTGAACGAATATCCGACACTACTATCAAAGAGCCGGGAGTAGCGTTATCCACCCCATACTGAGTGGCAAAATCGGGAGCGGCCGATATATCCTTATATTCAGTCTTTATGTGCTTTGAAGCTGAGGTATATCTGCCCAGGATCTGCTTTATGGTTTCATCACAATTCTCTTCGGTATTGAGCACATAGATGGTCACATCGGAATCGATCCCCTTCAGGTAATTCAGGGTGGTGTCGGTGATCTCCGTCATCTGACTTTCAGTGACATCTATATTCTTCTTATCATCCGGAATGTGATCCGCCGCAATATTGATGCCCACCAGAGCTGCCGCCAGAGCTATGACTGCCACATAGGAAAAGACATAGGTCTTAAGGGTATCCTTATGAACCTCATATCTTCTCTTTGTCACGGTAACAAAGGTCAAAAACAGCATGAATACGATCACGGACAGATAATATATTATGGCGGGAACATCGATTATACCCTGCATCATATTATCCATGGGGGACGCGATATCAAAGGCAGTCAGCACCTTGGTCACATTATTGCCGGACTGGGATATGATAGCCTTGATGCCGGCCATAAGGTAACCCAAAAGCAGGGTACCAAAGGTCCCCACTGCGGCTATGATCAGATTCTCCGTCAGCGATGACATGAAAAGTCCAATGGATATACATGCACTTCCGAAAAGGAAATACGCCAGAATGGAAACATAGGATTCCGCCATGGGCACCTTGCCGTAAATACTAAGCACCAGAGGGTATGCGCAAAGCACCAGAACAGGCAGTAAGAATACACTGACCATTCCCAAATATTTGCCCAGGATTATGCCCGCAGGCGACACCGGTGAAGTAAACAAAAGCTGGTCCGTCCTCTGTCGTCTCTCCTGTGCCATGGACCTCATGGTAAGGACGGGAGTCACGATCAGAAATACAAAGATCACGGACTGAACCGTATAGGCCACCCTGGGCTCTCCCATATACAAATGGTAAGCCACAAAATATATTCCGAGAAAGAAAAGATTTACGGCCACGAACAAAGGTCCCGTGACTGTATTCATATAACTTTTGAATTCGCGCTTAAATATGGCAAACATCAGTCACTCACCTCCTCATCATTATCTGCCCCGCCTTCGGCGGCGATCTCCTTATCTTCATCTGCCCCTTCTTCTGAAGCTTTCACCTCATCAGCGACGGACTCACTATCCTTATCTTCCGCTTCGGCATTCGATGTTTCTTCCGGTTCCTTTTCCGTGAGCTCTATAAATACATCCTCCAGGCTCATATGGCTCACGGACAGTTCCATAAGGGGAAGGCGCGCATCGCAAAGCGCATAGAACAGCTCCTCCCTTATATCCTTATCTTCATCCATTGATACACAGGCAGAGGCCGTCTTTGCCTCCTTATCGGATTTAAGATCCTTTATCTGCTCATCCTCTATGCCCAGACTCTTAAGTGCACCCTGTAGCTTCTTTTCATCTCCCTTTACGGTCAGCTTCAGTTCATGGCTCTTTTTGCTCATGCCCTCCAGTTCTTCGGGACTTCCTCCCGCCACCAGCTTACCCTTGGAGATGATCAGGATCTCATCACACACAGCCTGGACCTCAGACAGGATATGGGATGAAAGTATCACCGCATGATCCTTTCGAAGTGATGATATAAGAGACCTTATCTCTATTATCTGTCTGGGATCTAAGCCTACCGTGGGCTCATCAAGGATCACGATATCGGGGTCTCCCGTGAGGGCACAGGCCAGACCCACTCTCTGCTTATATCCCTTTGACAGATTCTTTATCAGCCTGTCTGCCACATCCTCAACGGACGCCAATGCCATCACCCGCTCAGCTTCCGCCGCCGCTTCTTTTCCCTTCTTATGACGAAGCTGGGCGGCAAATACCAGATACTCCCGCACCGTCATATCGGGATAAAGGGCGGGTATCTCAGGCAGATACCCGATGTGTTCCTTAGCCTTCTCAGGCTTTTTCATGATATCCTCTCCGTCCACATATACCTTTCCCTTTGTGGAAGAAAGATAACCGGTGATGATATTCATGGTAGTAGACTTACCGGCGCCGTTTACGCCCAGCAGTCCATAGACCTTTCCCTTTTCCACCGTGAAGCTCAAGTCATCCACGGCGGTATGCGAACCATATCGCTTTGTGAGATTTTCTACTTTGATCATCTGTATTTCCTTTCAAGCAGGCTTAATGCCTTTTATATTTATTCACAAACGTCGAACAGTCTATCACTCTTTTGTTAAAAAAGTGTGAACGCTACTTTTAACGGTCTGAGCAATAAAACGGAGACGGCCAGATCACCGTCTCCTTTGTACGTCCCCCATATAAATACTTAAATGATCACCCGTTCCTATGCGGTGCAGGCACAGTTCGCCGTAAGGGTCCACGCAGCCTCATCATAAAGCTTACTGGGTGCCTGATCCTCCACCTTATAATAGTCGGGGCAGTGTATCACCGGCTCCTGCGCAGGTGATTCTAAAGACGCCTGAACGTCTATCACACGCTGGTTGGAAGAACCCTTCCACATAAGGGTCACATCCCTTTTTTCGATCTCGAACTCGCCGTCCACCAGCACATCCACATATTTCATAACAGGAAGATTTATCACTTCGTCCCAGACAGAACCGGTATACATCCATATGGTCTTATCGGGATACTTCTCCTTTATTTCCTGTGCCAGTTCGGTTATGCCGTCCACATTTGCATAATGCAACGGATCTCCGCCGGTAAAAGTGATCCCGGATATATAACTCTTATCAAGCTGCTCGAATATCTCCTGCTTTGCAGCCTCGTCAAAAGGTATCCCGCCGTTGGGATCCCAGGTCTGGGGATT
>CACZNY010000289.1 GCA_902782655.1 uncultured Lachnospiraceae bacterium | reverse complement strand
TCTGCTCCGTAATGAGGATCTGTCCTATGCCTACGGAGCCGCGGGAAGCACTCTGGGTACAAGCGTGGGCGCTTTTGCAGCCCTGCTTTTCCTTGTAAGCCTTTATTTTCTGGTGATAGGAAGACTCAGTAAGAAGTACGAGGAGGATGAGCGGTCCTATGAGGAGAGCTACGGCGAGGTGATGGGGCTCATCATGCTCACTGTCTTTCCTGTGGTGCTCTCCACCGCGATCTATAATATCAACGACATACTTGATAATTACTGCTTTAACCGGCTCATGGAGTTTAAGGGCTTAGGAGCGGAAAAGACAGCCATATGGGGTATCTATACCGGAAAGGCCAAGCTTCTCTTGAATGTGCCCATAGCGCTGGCCAATTCCATTTCCGCCTCTGCGGTACCTGCCCTGGCCTCCTGCATAGCCTCAGACAATATGAAGGGGGCAAGAAAGAGGATAAGCGCGGCCATGAGGTTCACCATGATAATATCCTTTCCCTGCGCGGTAGGACTTTTCGTGCTGGCGGATCCCATAATAAACCTGCTTTTTTCGGGAGAGACGGTGCTTGCGGCGTCCATTATGAGAGCAGGAGCCGTGACTGTCATGACCTATTCCGTTTCCACCCTTTCAAACGGAATGCTCCAGGGTATAGGAAGGATGAACCTTCCCGTTAAAAACGCCGTGATATCCCTCGTGCTGCATATCGCTTCGCTTATCGCCCTGATGTACTACACCAATCTCGGTATATATGCGGTCGTGATATCGACAGTTGTATTTTCATTAAGCATGTGCTTCTTAAACAGTCTGTCCTTAAGACATGCGGTAGCCTACAGACAGGAGAAGGGCAGAACCTTTATTATCCCGGCTCTGTCAGCAGGCATAATGGGAGTCGTAATCTTTGTGATATGGAAGCTGCTTTCATTCTTTACGGGATATTTTATCCAGACCATGCTGCCCATAGCTGCCGGTATAGGGATATACTTCATATGCATACTGAAATTCGGGGCAGTGAGGGAGGACGAGCTGTATGACATACCCATGGGAGGAAGGATAGTAAGGATAGCAAAGAGCTTTGGATTCTTATAAGGTGGGGAAGTGGATATAGCAGTTTTAGGAGCAGGCGCATCCGGGATCGCGGCGGCTATCGCAGCTGCAAGAGCCGGTGCGTCTGTGACAATTTATGAGCATAGGGAAAGCGCGGCAAAAAAGATACTTATCACAGGAAACGGCAAGTGCAATTTTTCGAATGTAAGGATCGATGAGACGTGCTTTCATTCTTCTACCGATGCCGGGAAAAGGACGGGCCGTTTCCTTGAACGCTTTGGCATAAAGGAGTGCCTGCTTTTTTTTGAAAGCCTTGGAGTAAAGCACAGGGAGAGGAAGGGCGGAATCTATCCTTATTCCGACACCGCTGAGTCAGTCAGGGCGGCACTGCTTCTGGAATTAAAAAGGCTCGGTGTTTCAGTGATATATAACTGCGGTGAGCCTGACGTCACTCCGGAGCTTTTAGTGAACGGCAGGAGATATGACAGGGTGATACTGTCCTGCGGAAGCCTTGTCTCTCCAAAGACAGGCTCTGACGGCTCGGGATATAAGCTCCTTAAAAGGCTTGGGGTGCAGCTCACCCCGGTCTATCCGGCTCTTACTCCTCTTATCGTAAAGGAGGAGCTTTCCATGCTTAAGGGGGTCAGATGCGATGCCAGGCTCAGCCTTCTTGATGATTCCGGAAGCCTTATCGAAAAGTCGGAGGGTGAGCTTCAGCCCTATGAGGGCGGATTTTCAGGCATCTGCGCCATGGATATTTCAGGCATGGCCTGCAGGGTCATGGGAGAGGGCAGAAGAGCCCTGGTGGAGGTTGATTATTTCCCGCTGCTGTCTGATGAAGGCTTTGCAGGAGAGATAAGAAGGAGGAGAGAGGAGTTTCCGGAGCGCAATCTTCCTGAGCTTCTGACATCTCTTTTCCCGATAAAGCTCATAAGGTATCTTTCACATCCGGTGGATACGAGACGGGAGGACTGGACTGAGGCTTTATGCCGGAATGTGAAGCATCACAGGTATGAGCTCGATCCCGTAATGACAGGGGATTTTTCAAGAGCGCAGACTGCGGCGGGAGGCGTGCCCATGACGGCGGTGGATGATCACTGCATGCTGAAGGAGCAGCCCGGGATCTATGTCACGGGAGAGCTCCTTGATACAGACGGTATCTGCGGAGGCTACAATCTGCATTTTGCCTGGATGACGGGCATAATAGCCGGAGAGAGCGCATCATGCTGAATGAGAATGCATTGCTTAAAAGACACGTAAGATGGTATATCTCCTTTGCCCTGGGGGCATTCTTCGGGGCTCTTGTTTTTATTTCACTCTACGGAGTAAGGATACTTGATGTCACCTATGATGACTGGCTTCTGACCGGCTGGTATGATCTTTCCCAGCATTATGCGGGCTGGCAGCTTTACAGAGCCTCAGCCTGGCATTTTCCCTTCGGACTCTGCGATACAAGCCTGTATCCGTATCTTGCCTCTGTCATATATACGGATTCGATCCCGATAGTCTGTCTTTTATTAAAGATCATCTCACCGCTGCTTCCGCCTGTATTTCAGTTTTTCGGTCTGTACGGGCTTTTCTGCTTTATGATGCAGGGAGGGGTGGCAAAGCTTTTATTAAGAAGAGTGGTAAAGACAGAGGCACAGTGCTGTGTGGCAGTGATACCTTTTCTTTTCTGCGCTCCCTTATGGCAGAGGATGTATTATCATACGGCTCTTGCCTCGCATTATCTGATACTTATCGCCATTTTGTTTTTCGTATACAGGGATAAGGTCAGGGCTTTATGGAAAAGGATACTGCTCTGGTGTGCTTTGGGCACCCTTTGCATATCGGTTCATTTTACCATCTACGGCATGGTGTCCGTGATGCTTCTCGGCTTCGCGCTTTGGGAGGCTTTGGACGGGGCGGGAAGGAGCGAAGGAAGGCTTAGGAAAATACGGTCGGGCGTTTTGATATTCTTAAGCTTCCTTACCGCTTATCTTGCAGCGACCGTACTGACCTTTTATCTTTTCGGGGGCTTCTATGGCGGCATCTCGGGAGTATCCGACGGCCTTGGCTCCTACAGCGCCAATCTGAACTCCTTATTCAATCCCATAGATTATTCGAGGATAATCAAGGAGCTTCCTCTTATCGACTGTCAGTATGAGGGGCTTTCCTATATCGGCATAGCTGCCGTGATATTCGAGCTGCCTGCTCTTATCGGTATAACAAAAAATCTCCGCTTACTGTGGAGTAAACGGAAAAATGAGATAATCTCAGGAATCGTGACTTCCGCAGCGCTCTGGGTCATAGCCCTGTCTCCCATTGTAACGTTTGGTTCAATAGTATTGTTTGAGATACCGGTTCCCGATTTTATCTATGATGTCTGGAGCCTTTTCAGGGCATCGGGCAGATTCCTCTGGCCTGTGATGTATGCCGTCATCCTGATAAATATTTACTTTGCAAGAGACGAGCTGAAGGCCTTTTTTGTACCGGTGCTTGTGGCAGGCTGCCTGCTGCAGCTTTTTGAGTTCAGTGAAAAGGTGACAGTGATTTCACGTAAGTATGAAAACCTGAAGGATGCGCATTTTACGGCTGACAGCCTTGATCTCTATGACTTTGAGGGGATAGAGCATCTCCAGTTCATGCATGATTACTACTTCGGGGAATTCTATCAGGACTCCAACAGGGACCAGCTCATAGGCTATACGGAGTTTGCCCTGAGGAACGGCATGACAGTCAGTAATTTCCATTTTTCACGGGATGATATGGAAAAGGTCTGGCAGTGGATAGACAGGAGCGACGCAAAGCTCAGGGAGGGCATGCCTGACAGGGATACCATCTATATGTTCAGGAACGAGGATGTGGATAAGGATGAAGTGCTCGAAAAATACAGCGGGGTTACCTGGATATTTACGGATAAGGAAATGATAGCGGTGCCGGAACGATGATAAGGATCAGCAGCCTTAAGGTGCCTGCGGGCTCAGATACAGCGCATTTGAGGAAGAAGGCCGCCCATATCCTCGGGATAAGGACAGAGGCTTTACTGGAGCTTGAGATACTGAAAAAGTCCAGGGATGCCAGGAAAAGGAGCTCTGTTCTCGATGTCTATACGATAGCCGTAAGGGTTGATAATGAAAAGGGCGTGCTTGCAAGGTGCAGGGATAAGAATATCACCCTTCTTGAAGAGAAGGCATACCGCCTTCCAAAGCCTTCAGGGAAAGGGAGCGATATAAGACCCGTAGTGGCGGGCTTCGGACCTGCCGGGATCTTTGCCTCCCTTATCCTTGCGCACGGGGGATACCGTCCGCTTATCCTTGAGAGGGGAAAGAGGATAGAGGAGAGGGAAGCGGATGTTAAGAGGTTCTTTGAAACCGGAGTCCTCGATATCTCCTCCAATGTGCAGTTCGGTGAGGGCGGAGCCGGAACCTTTTCCGACGGTAAGCTTTCCACAGGGATAAAGGACAGGGAGGGCAGGAAGAGATTCATCCTTGATACCTTTATAAGGCACGGAGCCGACAGAGCCATCCTCACTGATTCACATCCGCATATAGGCACTGACCGTCTGATGAGCATTATACCCTCCATAAGGAGGGAGATAGAGGAGCTTGGAGGAGAGGTGCGCTTTTCCACGGCTCTTACAGGGCTTTCGATATCCGGGGAAGGACTTGATGGCATAATGCTTTCCGGAGAGGAGGCCTTGCTGCCCTGCACCGGATTATTCCTGTGCCTCGGACATTCCGCAAGGGATACCTTCAGGATGCTTTATGATATGGGACTCATGATGGAGGCCAAGCCCTTTGCCGTAGGAGTCAGGGCAGAGCACAGGAGGGAAATGATAGATGCGGCTCTTCATCAGGATAAGGCAAGCTACAGGCTGGCATATCACTGCAGGGACGGACGGGGAGTATATTCCTTCTGTATGTGCCCCGGAGGATATGTGGTGAATGCATCCTCCGAGGAGGGGTATCTTACGGTAAATGGCATGAGCCTTTCAGCACGGGACGGCAAAAACTCAAACGCTGCCATAGTCTGTACCGTAGGCCCGGGGGATTATGAAGGCTACGGACAGGATCCGCTTTCGGGGCTCAGATTCCAGAGGGAGCTTGAAAGAAGGGCTTTTACGGAGTGCGGCGGGCTCGTTCCATATCAGAGATTTGCGGATTTTAAGGATGATACAAGCTCTGATTCCTTTGGAGAGGTGAAGCCTGAATGCAGGGGGAGGACAGGAAGGGGCAATATCAGGAATATTTTGCCGTCATATATCGCAGATGATATAATCGAGGCCATGCCGGAATTCGGCAGGAAAATAAAAGGTTTTGACGGGGATGATACGCTTTTTGCGGGTATAGAGGCAAGGACTTCTTCTCCGGTGAGGATCTTGAGAAATGAGGATATGCAGTCGGTAAATGTAAACGGCATTTATCCCGTGGGTGAGGGCGCCGGATACGCGGGCGGCATAATGTCCGCAGCCATAGACGGCATGAAGGCCGCAGAGAAGTACTGTAAGGGAAATCAAGAGGAACGACATGAGGGATTTTGAAGGAAAAAAGAGGATCGTGGTGAAGATAGGCTCGTCCTCCATCACACATAAGGAGACGGGAGGAGCCGATCTTGTGCGCCTCGAAAAGCTTGTAAGAGAGCTTACGGATCTTCATAACGGGGGAAGGGATGTGGTGCTCGTATCCTCCGGAGCCATATCGGTAGGCCTGAAGGCTGCGAATATAAGAGGTATTTACTACAGGGGAAGCGAAAGGACAGACGGTCCCGATGAGAAGCTTAAGCTGAAGCAGGCGGCTGCCGCCATAGGACAGGCAAGGCTTATGATGATGTATCAGAAGCTTTTTTCCGAGTACAATCAGATGACGGCGCAGATACTCATGACCAAGCATACCATAGTGGACAACGTGAACCGGTTCAATGCAAGAAATACCTTTGAAGAGCTTCTTAGCCTTGGAGTCGTGCCGGTAGTAAATGAAAACGATACCATAGCCACCTACGAGATTGAATTCGGAGACAATGATACGCTCTCTGCCATAGTCGCGGCGCTGATAGATGCGGATCTTCTGATACTGCTGTCGGATATAGACGGCCTTTATACCGATGATCCCCATGTGAGCGATAAGGCGGAATTCATCCCGGAGATAGAAAAGCTTGATGATACAGTGGAGCACTTTGCAAAGGGCAGCACGGGCAGCCTTGCCGGCACGGGAGGCATGGCTACCAAGATATCGGCGGCTCGTATAGCTTCAGCATCCGGCTGCGACATGGTCATAGCAAACGCCGACGATCTTGGGAATATCCACCGGATAGTCCATGGAGCTGAGGTCGGGACCTATATCCATTCGGATAAAAGATCAGACTTTTTCATAGAGGATTTCGTAAACGGTGAATAAAAGGGAGGCAAGGAGAGAGGCTCTTAAAAGACGCCGGGGGCTGACTGCAGGATACAGGGAAAGGGCATCCGGACTTATTGCAGAAAGGCTTCTTTCAGAGGAGGTCTGGAAGAGGGCTTCGGTCATATTCCTGTATTACGG
>CACZNY010000288.1 GCA_902782655.1 uncultured Lachnospiraceae bacterium | reverse complement strand
GAATCAGCGAGCAGAGGATCGGACGTAGACGGAAGGAGCGATGAAAGAGCGAGACGGTATGAGGAGGAATCAGAGCTCTTCCGTAAAAAGTGGGCTGAAGATCTGGAAGCCGGAGACCCGTATTTTAACCCAAACTTCAGTCTGGATCACAGCAATTTCACCCTGAAGGCATCCCCTGCGCCTATGGTGCAGTGAGAACATCAGGTACCTGCCCACATTGTTTTTCAGAACGGAATGCTCTTTGTGAAAGGATGATATAATGTCTTGGAATCTTGATTCTGACCGGCCTATATTCGCGCAGATCATAGAGCATATAGAGCTGGACGTAATATCCGGAAAAATACCGCCCGGCAGCAGGCTGGCAAGTGTCAGTGAGCTGGCGGGCGAGGCTGCGGTAAATCCGAATACAATGCAGCGCGCTTTGGGCGAGCTGGAGCGGATGGGGCTTATGAATAATGACCCTTCCGCCGGGCATTTTGTCACGAATGATTTAGCCAGGATAGATGAAATCAGGCAAAAGCTCGCAGCAGATAAAACACAGACATATCTTGAGGACATGGCGCGCCTCGGTTTCAGCAGGGATGAGATCGCAGGCATGATTGCTGATGCCGGATAAATTGAGGAGGCAAGATGGATGCAGTGCTTTGCGTGAGAAATCTCACAAAAACATACAGCAGGATCCCGGCTCTTACAAATATCAGCTTTGATCTTGCAAAGGGCCGTATAATCGGGCTTCTGGGACCTAACGGGAGCGGTAAGACTACACTGATAAAGACGATCTGCGGCCTTCTGCAGCCTGATGAGGGCGAGATATCGGTAATGGGTCATCCGGTAGGGACAGAAAGCAAGAAGCTCATATCATACCTTCCTGACAGCACTTATCTGGGGAGTGGAATGTCGGTCAGGGAGATCATAGATTTTTTTCGTGACTTTTATGCAGACTTCGAAGCGGAGAGAGCATATGACATGCTTGCAAGACTCGGTATAAATCCGGCTGCAAGGCTTAAGACCATGTCAAAGGGAACCCGGGAGAAGGTACAGCTCATCCTTGTAATGAGCCGCCGGGCACGGCTTTATATTCTGGATGAGCCTATAGCAGGAGTGGATCCTGCGGCCAGGGATTATATCCTGAATACGATAATAACAAATTATGACCGTGAATCATCGATACTTATTTCCACCCACCTTATCTCTGACGTGGAAAATATCCTCGATGATGTTATCTTCCTCAGACAGGGAAACATAGTCCGTTTTGCTTCCGTGGAAGAGATAAGGGGAGTAGAGGGCACATCCGTAGACGGTCTTTTCAGGGAGGTGTTCAGATGCTGACTAAACTGCTGAAGCATGAATTTATAGCTACGTGGAAGGTGCCGGCGGCACTGGATGCAATTCTCATCGGGCTTGGCATATTGGCTCATCTCATGCTTAGAGCCGCTCCCTTCGTCAGGGATTCCATGGGCTTCGTTGTATTAATGATATTATTCATAGGTGTTTATTATATAGGCATCATAGCTGCAAATATCGTAACTCTGGGCTTTCTCGTGATGCGGTATTATAAGAATCTGTATACCTCCGAGGGATATCTGACCTTTACGCTTCCGGTCAGTACCGAAAGCATAATAAACGCAAAGGTGATATCCGGATTTCTATGGATGCTTCTGTCAGTCATTTCAACGGTTCTTTCCGTTTTGATTACCTTGACGGGGGTCATCGGCATGGCTGATGTGCCTTATGAAGAGCTTATGGAAGCGGCAGACGGGTTCATGGATATACTCAGGGAGGGACAGAGTGTTATCGCAGCCATCATTCTGGTAGGGATCGCAACCTCCCTGTACAGTGTTCTCAGCCTTTATTTTTCTGTCACTGTGGGTCAGCTCTGGGAAAAGCACAAAATACTGGGAGCGGTCTTATGCTATATCGGGATATACATCCTGAATCTGATCATAACCCAGGGAACCATTATCACATCAGGCATGTACAGCATTATGGACGAGAATTATGACAGAGAGTTCGGAAGGCTTTATGCGGGCATGCTGAACAGGTCCACGATAATATCAGCTGTATTGTCGATAGCGTTCTATGCCGCATGCATAATCATAAGCAAAAGGAAGGTGAATCTGGACTGAAATGTCATCATTCTGTACTTTTTTAAGGACATAGTATTTTCAAATTGACAAGGAATCACGGTGGTGATACCTTATTGTATACAAGAACCAAACCTATGCACATTTGTATAGGAAATAATAATTTTTCATTTCAATTAATTTATCTCATAGAAGGAGGGTATTATGGCATTTGAAAAGGAATGGAGAGGCTTCAAGGGAACACATTGGACAGATGATGTAAACGTCAGGGATTTCATCCAGGACAATTACACACCTTATGACGGAGATGAGTCCTTCCTTGCTGATCCG
>CACZNY010000287.1 GCA_902782655.1 uncultured Lachnospiraceae bacterium | reverse complement strand
CGGGATGTCTCGCTGCAGTCCAATAATAACACCACCTTCTGCAATATATATACAGAGGACGGTGTGGCCCTTACGGACATGGTGCTTGGCGGGCTTGCAAGCGAGGATAACCTGCTCGGCGCCATGAAGCAGGCACAGTACGACAGCGGTTATACCTTTGATGAGCTTAAACAGGATTTCGCCGACGGAAACAGCGGAGTGGTCTCATTCACATACAACGGTATCAGTGAGACGCTGTATTATGTGCCCATTCACGGTACCAGCTGGATGCTTACCTATCTGATTAGGGAGAGCATCATCGGAGAGCAGATAAACTCGATATCCGAAGGCATCATATTCCGCGGCCTCATACAGTCAGTGCTTACGGCCATGGTGCTGGTGGGAATGTTCATCCTGATATTCATACAGCAGAGACAGACAGCAAGGGCTGCCATTGAAAGAGAGGTCTCTGAAACCGAAAACCGCATGAAGCAGCAGGAGCTTGAGGAGCAGCTTGCGCTCCAGGAGGAGCTTTTGGAGCAGGAAAAGAAGAGGGCGCAGCAGGACATGATGATCACTGCTCTTGCATCCGATTACCGCGCCGTTTATTACGCGGATCTGGAGGCGGATGATGCCGTCTGCTACCGCAGGGAAAGCAGCGCGATACTGCCCTATGAGCCGGGAACTCATTTTCCCTTCCTGAGCACTCTGGTCTCTTATGCCGGGGAGCATGTGGCCGAGAGCTACAGGGATGATTTTCTTAAATTCATAAACCCGGCGGCTGTAAAGAAGGCTCTCGAAAAGGAAAAGGTGATCTCCATCCGTTATCTTATGATAAACGAAGGAGCGGAAAGCTATACTATACTGAGGATGGCAGGGGTAAGACATCCCAGTGACAGGGTTGATCATACCGTCCATGCGGTGGGATTCGGATTTGCAGATATAGACGAGGAGATGAGGGAATCCATGGCGAAGAGCGAGGCCCTGGCCGAAGCGCTGAAGTCAGCGGAGGATGCAAGCAGAGCCAAGAGCAGCTTCGTATCGAATATGTCCCATGAGATCAGGACACCCATCACCGCCATCCTCGGCATGAATGAGATGATCCGGCGGGAAAGCGATGAAGAAAACATCCTGTCCTACGCAGACAATATAAACAAAGCAGGCGTAAGCCTTCTGGGCATAATCAGTGACATCCTTGATTTCTCAAAGATAGAAGCCGGCCGTATGGAGCTTTCCCGCGAGAAATACACGCTTAAGGCAATGCTTAACGATCTGTACAACCTGATCCAGTTCAGGGCTGAGGCCAAGGGGCTTGAATTCAGGATAATCGCTGATAAGACGCTGCCTTCGGGACTTGTGGGGGATGAGCTGAGATTCAAGCAGATAATAGCAAACCTTTTGACCAATGCAGTGAAATATACCGAAAAGGGAAGCGTATGTCTTGAGATAGGCTATGCCGAGAGGGACAACGAAAACGCGCGTATCAGGCTTACCGTTTCCGTAAGGGATACAGGGATAGGGATAAAAGAGGAGGAGATGAGCAAGCTCTTCGCAGCCTTTGACAGACTGGATGTGAAGCGTACAAGGAGCATAGAAGGAGCAGGGCTGGGACTTGCCATCACAAGACAGCTCCTCGGGCTTATGGATTCGGAGCTTAAGGTGGAGAGCGTATATAATGAGGGCTCAAGATTCTATTTCAATCTCTGGCAGGAGATTTCCGATCCCGCTCCCATCGGTGATATCGATCCTGCAGTCCGCGTTGCTTCAAGGGATAAGGATACCGAGGAAAGGATATTTACCGCGCCGGGAAAAAGGATACTTGTAGTCGACGACATGCCCATGAACCTGCAGGTGCTCACAGGTCTGCTGAAACGCAGCAAAATGGTGATAGAAACCGCCTCCGGAGGACAGGAATGCATACGCAGGTTCGGTGAAAATGATTACGATATGGTTTTCCTTGATTACCGTATGCCGGAGCTTGACGGCATAGATACGCTCCTGAAGCTTAAGGAGCTTTACCCTGAGAAGACCGCAGCTACTCCGATCATCTCCCTTACTGCAAGCGCCACGGCCGGGGACAGGGAGAGGCTGCTCGAAGCAGGCTTTACCGATTACCTGTCCAAGCCGGTGGTCATCCCGGATATGGAGGCGCTGATGAATAAATACCTCGGTACAGCCGGGACAGAAGAAGGGGGAGAAGAGGCGGCAGCCGACGGAACAGAGGGGATACCCGGCAGTATCCTCGATATCAAAGAGCTGGATCATGAAAGCGGGCTGAAATACTGCGGAGACGCAGAGGATTATGTTTATGCCTTAAGGACATACGAAGCTTCTGTAGGTGATAAGGCAGACCGGCTTGAAAAAAGCCTTGAGGAGAAAAGAACGGATGATTATGTACTGCTGATCCATTCCTTAAAGAGCATGAGTAAATCCATAGGGGCCATGTCACTGCATGACAAGGCAGAGGCGCTGGAGCAGGCCGGAAGGAACGGGGATATTGAGACTCTTAATAATGACACCTCATCCTTCACTGCGGATTACAGGGCCTTGGGGGAACGCCTGAAAAAGGCATTTGATGAGGAAAGTGGGGAAAGCGGGACAGTATGAACGGGAATGGCGTAAATCAGGGCTTTCGGGGGCTTAAGGAAAAATTTTGAAAAATTTTTAAATTTTTTGTGAAGCTACCCCAAAAATCT
>CACZNY010000286.1 GCA_902782655.1 uncultured Lachnospiraceae bacterium | reverse complement strand
GAGGAGATATGCAGGCTTTTGAAGGACAACGAAAACGCCGTGCCTGATGAGCATGTCAGCATGGCGATGGAGGATAAGGCGTAGGTTTACAGGGGGAGGAGAAATGGGCGGATTTTTTGCTGCGGCATTGAAAAGCGACTGTGTTTTTGATCTGTATTTCGGTACGGACTACCATTCGCATCTCGGCACAAGACGGGCCGGGATGGCTGTTTTTGACAGTAAGGAGGGCTTCAACAGGGCGATCCACAATATAGAGAATTCACCCTTCAGGACGAAGTTTGAATCGGATTTCCATGAGATGAAGGGCAATACGGGCATAGGCTGCATCTCTGATTACGAGCCCCAGCCCCTTATCGTGCGTTCACATCACGGTACCTTTGCCATCACCACTGTGGGAAAGATAAATAATATCGAGCAGCTTTCGGAGGAGGTGATCAGATCCTCGGGCACCCACTTCCTTGAGATGAGCGGAGGCTCCATCAATGCAACGGAGCTGGTAGCGGCGCTCATAAATCAGAAGGACAATATCATAGACGGGATAAAATACGCGCAGGAGGCCATAGACGGCTCGATGACCATGCTCCTGCTGACGCCAAAGGGTATTTACTGTGCCAGGGACAGGCTCGGCAGGACGCCTCTGACCATAGGAGTAAAGGACGATGGCTTCTGTGCTTCCTTTGAGAAATTCGCCTATCTGAATCTGGGCTACAGGGATTATAAGGAGCTTGGCCCCGGCGAGGTCGTGATAATGACCCCCGAGGAGGTGAAGACCCTTGTAAAGCCCGGTGATAAGATGAAGATCTGTACCTTCCTCTGGGTTTATTACGGATATCCGTCCTCAGGCTATGAGGGTGTCTCGGTGGAGCAGATGAGATACCGCTGCGGCCAGCACATGGCGGACAGGGATATGATGACAAGATCCGAGATAGACATAGTCGCGGGCGTACCTGATTCGGGCACTGCCCATGCGGTGGGATATGCCAATGAGTCAGGGGTTCCCTTTTCAAGACCCTTTATCAAGTATACCCCTACCTGGCCCAGATCCTTCATGCCGACCATACAGTCGAGACGGGATATGATAGCGAGGATGAAGCTGATACCCGTCCATGAGCTCATCGACGGCAACAGGATACTCCTTATAGATGATTCCATAGTACGGGGGACGCAGCTTAGGGAGACCACGCAGTTCCTGTATAATTCGGGCGCGAAGGAGGTGCATGTCCGTCCTGCCTGCCCGCCGATAATGTTCGGCTGCAAGTATATCAATTTTTCAAGATCCACCTCGGAGCTTGAGCTGATAGCGAGGCGAATGGTGAATAAGGAGGAGGGGCAGGAGGTGGAGAGAGCCGTGCTTGATGACTATGCCGATCCCGACTCGGAAAGATACGACAGGATGGTGGAGGATATCAGGCGGCAGCTCGGCTTCACAAGCCTTAGATTCAACAGGCTTGATGATATGCTGGACTCCTGCGGCATCGACAGGACAAGGCTCTGTACCTACTGCTGGAACGGCAGGGAGGATTGATACGGCATCAGACCTATTGCCGAACATATGTTTTGAATTTGGTACAGGCTA
Source organism: uncultured Lachnospiraceae bacterium (assembly GCA_902782655.1). Classification (GTDB taxonomy): domain Bacteria; phylum Bacillota; class Clostridia; order Lachnospirales; family Lachnospiraceae; genus NK4A144. The sequence continues at coordinate 7,714 of CACZNY010000286.1, read as the reverse complement.
TCCGGTTGACTTAGAGTCCCGGAAGTCTTATCATTGTGATTAGGAAAACATAAGTTCTGTCTGCAGTACAGGACAGACAGGGACTGATAAAAAAGGCAAACCTGCCGTGAGACAGGGACGCAAAGCTAAGGGTCTGCCGCAGGCAGACAGCCGGCTGCCATGAGGTTCGGTTCTTCAGGGATGAAGAAGGAGGAACGACATGAAAAAGATATATGGAGCATTCATTGGATTTACTTTAGCCGTAGTATTAGTGACATTTCCCGTGGCAAGCGTCATAGCCAGGGAGGGAGAGGCAAAGAGTACCGAGGCGATCGGGGCATCGCGGCTTAATTCATCAAACGTGAACATACTGGACAACCTGATGCTTCAAAAAATGAATGAACTCAGGGCTTCCGTAGGCGTGGGAAGTCTTTCCATCGACACGACGCTCAATTCATACGCAGCTACCAGAGCAGTCGAGGCTACCTCGAAATGGTCGCATACAAGACCGAACGGTGCACAGGGCTGCGATATGATACCGCCCAACAAGTGGAGAGGAGAGAATCTTTCCTATGTGACCATGCCGGAGTTCAGTTATTCGCAGGAGGAGCAGGAGAAGGCGGCGCAGATAATGTTCGATAACCTCGTTGCTTCGCCTACGCATTACGACAATATGACCTTCGGCTCCTTCACCAAGGTGGGGATAAGGACTAATGTGGCGGATACCGGGAACGGGACAAAGCTCACCACGGCGTACCTGTTTTCAAACTGAAGGGAAGAAACAGAGTTCTTTGGCCGGTCAAAGAATGAGACCGGGATCGGAAGGATCATACGGGGAGCCCTTGCAGGGGCTCTCCCTTAATGTGTTACGGAATAGTTTTCAACTGCTTTATTAATGAGGCTTATGATTTGAACAGAAAGATATTTTTAAAAGGACTGAGGGACGGCATCCCCATAGCCATGGGGTATCTTGCGGTAGCCTTCACGCTTGGCATAGCCGCTGCGAATATAGATATGACCGCATTCCAGAGCTTCTTAATGTCCTTCGGCATGCTCGCTTCGGCGGGGGAATACGCAGCCATCATCCTTATAGGCTCCGCAGCAGGGATCCTTGAGATGATAGCCACGACCCTTATTATAAATCTGAGATATTTCCTTATGAGCTGTTCGCTTTCACAGAAGCTTTCGCCTGAAGAACCCATGTGGAAAAGAATGCTGCTTGCCTGGTTCGTGACCGACGAGCTCTTCGGTATATCCTCCGCGGTAGAGGGATATCTGAACCCTGTCTATACCTACGGAGCCGCGGCAGTTTCAGTGGCAGGCTGGTGCCTTGGCACCGTTCTTGGCGTCGTGGTAGGAGACATCCTGCCGGTAAGGCTTGCTTCGGCGATGAATGTGGCACTCTACGGCATGTTCCTTGCGATAATCATACCTCCCGCAAGAAAGAGCAGGTTCATGGCGGTGCTTATCACCCTGTCCATGCTCTTAAGCCTGGTCTTTTCGAAGGCTCCCGTGATATCGGAGATCTCAGAGGGCTTCAGGATCATAATACTGACTGTAGTGACAGCAGGGGCGGCGGCTTTTATAAGGCCGGTGGAGGAGGAATGATATGGACGATAAAAGGGTCTATATTTCACTTGCCACAATGATACTTACGGTTTATGCCATAAGGGTGCTGCCCTTTATCATCTTCAGGAAGGAGATAAAGAATAAATATATCAGATCCTTCCTGCATTATGTGCCCTATGTGACTCTCGCGGTAATGACCTTCCCGGCCATACTTACGGCGACCTCTTCAGTATGGTCTGCGGTTATTGCTCTGGGGGTGGGCATTATTGCGGCACTGATAGGGGGAGACCTCTTTACGGTTGCAATAAGTGCCTGTGTTGCGGTATTCTTAAGTGAATTGATTCTGTTATAGGAGCTTTTTATGAGAAATATTCTTTGGGACATAATCTCCATAGCGATAGGAGTGGTGCTTATCCTGTTTCCGGGAGAGGCCATGGATATAAGCATAAAGGTGATAGGTGCGATATTGCTGGTGGCCGGTATCAGCGGCATCCTCATAGGGATAAAGGGCCAGGGGGTATTCATTGCCTACACAATGACGGGAGCGGTCACTGCCATAGTGGCGGGAGTGATATGCTTCCTGCAGCCGCAGCTTATAAAATCAGTGCTTCCGCTCGTGATGGGGATAGTGATCCTTGCGACGGGAGTGTTTAATATAGCGAATGCCTTCAGTGCAAAGAGGGCGGGGGCATCGAGGTGGATGATATCCCTGCTTCTCGCCTTCATTACCGTGGTCTGCGGCGTAGCCATACTGCTGAACCTGAACGGTACGGCGAACCTTCTGGTCACTATAATAGGCATAATCTTTGTATATAACGGAGTGTCAACTCTTATCATGAAGGTGCTGAACAGAGTATGAAAAACTATATAAGGATAGCAAGACCCGATCACTGGGTCAAAAATATATTCATAATACCGGGGCTTGCGGTGGGCTTCCTGCTGGCGGATATGCCGCCTTTGGGTGAGCTTTTGTACAGATTCGTCATAGGCTTTATCGCGACCTGCATGATAGCCTCTGCAAACTATGTGATCAATGAATGGCTGGATGCGGAGTTTGACAAATACCATCCCACCAAGAAATACAGGCCTGTTGTCTCCGAGAATATGAAGTTCAGTCTTGTCATGCTGGAATACGTGCTGCTGGCGGTGGTCGGTATCGCCCTGTCCTGCCTGATAAACAAGGGCTTCCTTGCTACGGAGATCTGGCTTCTCGTCATGGGTATAATCTATAACGTAAAGCCCATGCGGACCAAGGATATACCTTTCCTGGATGTGATAAGCGAATCCGTCAACAATATGATCAGGCTTCTTCTGGGCTGGTTCATAGTGACCGATGCTTCGGTGCCGCCGGGAAGCATACTTTTAGGCTACTGGATGGGCGGCGCTTTCCTGATGGGGATAAAGCGCTTCGCGGAATACCGCATGATAGGGGATCCCAAGACGGCAGGGCTTTACAGGAAGAGCTTTGCGGCATATACGGAGAGGACGCTTCTTTGCTCCAGTATGTTTTACGCCTTCTGCTCCACCTTCTGTATGGGACTCTTCCTTGTGAAATACAGAATAGAATATGTGCTCGCCATGCCGTTTCTTTTCCTGCTTTTCGTTTATTATCTGTACATAGCCTTCAAGGATGATTCGGCAGTGCAGAAGCCTGAAAAGCTCTATAAGGAAAAGAAGCTTATGGCCTTTGTGGTGCTCATCGTTTTGATTTTTGTGGTGCTTACCTTTGTGGATATACCTGCTCTGAGACTTTTCCAGGAGCCTTTCCTGATACCGATCTGACGCAGGGAAGAAAGGAGTGGATTTCATATAATGAGTGATAAGAATAAGGTACTGCTTTTTTATCCTCCGGGACTGATATACCAGAGAGGAGAGGACAGATGCCAGCAGGCAGTGGAGGGAAGCTCGGCGGAGGCAATGAGAGCCTGCAATGATCTTGGCTATGCCGCGGCTGTCCTGCTGAAAAAGGGTTATGAGATTCGTCTCAGGGATTATCAGACCGAGAGGTGCAGCATAGAGCAGATGAATGCAGAGGTTGATAAGTTCAAGCCTGATCTGCTGATGCTTTCTACCACCAATACCAGCATATATGAGGATATAAAGATAATGAACGACCTTAAGGAGCGCTGCGGTGCGGTGACAGTCCTTAAGGGAGCGATCTTTTATGCGCCGGAGCAGGAGATGCTGGATCTTTTGGACTTAAGCCGCATTGATTACCTGATCGGCGGTGAGGTGGATTTCGCTATAGACGGCATAGCCGACTATGCCTTAAGAGGCGAGGGCGACATATCCGGGGTAGATAATATCCTGTATAAGGATAAGGACGGAAGGTTCGTACAGACGAAATTCCATGTGTGGGGGCAGGATCTTGATGCCCAGCCCTTCCCTGCAAGGGAATACATGAATAACAGCCTGTATACGAGACCCGATACGGATGCTCCCATGGCTACGATACAGACAGCCAGAGGCTGTCCTTCAAGCTGCGTATTCTGCCTTACCCCCGGGATATCCGGCAGGTGTGTGCGCTTCAGAAGCCCCGAGAACGTCATGGAGGAGCTTAGGGAGTGCTATGAGAAATTCGGTATAAAGGACTTTTTCTTTAAGGCCGATACCTTCACGATAAACGGAGAGTGGGTTAAGAAGCTGTGTGAGCTTATCCTTGCTTCACCGCTTGCGGGAAAGATACACTTTACGGCAAATTCCAGGGTGAATCCCCTTAAGAAGGAGACTCTTCAGATAATGAAAAAAGCCGGCTGCTTCATGGTGGCCTTCGGCTTCGAATCCGGCAGCGATGAGATCCTTAAGAAGATAAAAAAAGGAGCTACAGTAGAGCAGAACCTTCAGGCGGCAAGGTGGTGCCACGAGGTGGGGCTTCCCTTCTGGGGCTTCTTCGTCATAGGCTTCCCCTGGGAGAATAAGGGGCACATAATGAAGACAAGAAGGCTTATCTACGAGGCCGATCCGGATTTCATAGAGGTAAAGATGGCGCTGCCCTATTACGGGACACCGCTTTATGATACCTGTAAGGAGGATGGTCTTCTGGCAAAGAATGTGCTTGGAAGCGACTTTTTCCATTCCAGCATGACGGGCACCAGATACCTTACCATCAAGGAGGTGGAGGCCTTAAGGCGCAGGATCCTTCTGGGCTTTTATCTGAGACCCCGGTATATAATGCGCAAGATGAGGGATTGCGTGGAGCAGCCGTCCATATTCTTTAATTACTGCAGGTATGGTATCCGGCTCATAGTAAATCTTTTCAAATGAGTAAGGAACGCAGTCTGTACGATACGTTTTCAAAATATGACCTTCTGATCTTCGATATGGACGGAACGCTTTATTTCCAAAGGGGAATGCAGATAAAGATGGCGCTCCGTCTCATATCCCATGTCTTAAGCTCAAGAGGCGGGTTCAGGGATCTTTCCATCATACTGAAATACAGAAAACTCAGGGAAAAGTGGGACAGCAGTATTTCTGTTGATGAGGAGAAGCTGTACCGTGCCGTGGGGGATGACATAGGGGTGAGCAATAGCCGTGTGCACTCCGTTATACAGGAATGGATGTTTGAAAGACCCATGGACGTTGTCAAGGAGTGCAGGGATGAAAAGCTTGTAAGGCTTATTGCAAGGCTTTCGGGAGAGGGAAAAAGGGTCTGTATCTATTCTGATTATCCTACTGAGGACAAGTGCAGGGCTGTGGGGCTTTCAGAGTCCGTACCGCAGTATTATTGCGGCAAAGGGGAGATAAGGACGCTTAAGCCGAACCCCTCCGCGCTTTTTTATATTATGAATGAGTATCCTGACATCCCCAAAAGCAGGGTGCTCATGGTAGGGGACAGGGCTGACAGGGATAAGGCCTGCGCCGATAATGCCGGAATAGACAGTCTCATACTCGGGAAATACAGGATATTAAGGTAATATTATGATAAGATCCACTTTATGCTATCTGAGGAATAAAAACAGGACTCTCCTGATGCTCCGTGATAAGAAGGAAAACGATATCAATGAGGGCAAGTGGATAGGAGTCGGCGGCAAGCTTGAAGACGGTGAAACGGCAGGAGAGTGCCTGAAGAGAGAGGTCAGGGAAGAGACGGGGACAGAGCTTTCAGGCTTTTATTTCCACGGTATCATCTATTTCAGGAATGATGAGTGCGAGGACGAGGAGATGTATCTCTACTCGGCAGACCTTACCGATGAGGAGGCGGAAGCGGCAGCCCTGAGAGACTGCAGTGAAGGTACGCTTTCCTTTATTCCCGATGATGAGATAATGGGGCTTTCTCTCTGGGAGGGAGACCGGATATTCCTTAAGGAGCTCCTTGATGGAAGGAAGCATATATCCTATGATCTGCGCTATGAGAAGGGAAAGCTTGTAAGCGCGGAAAGGATTGCCATTAAGAATATCCTCTTTGATCTTGACGGTACGCTTATAGATACGGGAGAGGGCATAATGAAAAGCGCCCAGTATGCTCTGAGGGATGCGGGAGTGGAGATCGAAGATTACCGTGAGCTTTCCTTTTTCGTGGGGCCGCCTCTTGTCTATACCTATACACGTAAATTCGGCTTTGATATGCCCACGGCGAGGCGCCTTGTTACGAAATACAGGGAGCGCTATACGGACATCGGGCTGTTTGAATGTGAGCCTTATCCGGGATTAAGGGAATGCATGGAGAGCTTAAGGAGCAGCGGCTACAGGCTTTTCGTGGCATCCTCCAAGCCGGAGCTCATGTGCAGGAGACTGCTGGAGCATTTTGACCTGCTGAAGCTCTTTGATGATGTGGCGGGCTCCACGCCCGACGGCAGGATAGATACCAAAAGCCAGGTGCTGCAGGAGCTTTTCAGGAGAAACCTGGAGGCGGATCCCTGCTTTACAGGCTCCTCCGTGCTGGTGGGGGATACAAGATTTGACGTGGCAGGAGCCAATGACGTGGGGCTTTCCTGCATAGGCGTATCCTTCGGATACGGCGAAAGCAGTGAGCTTGCAGCCCTTGGTGCCGTATCCGTCGCGGACAGTCTTAAAGAGATCGATGAGGCTTTTATAAGCTCTCTGTAGCCATCACCTTATTTACAAGTCTGCCTATTCCCTCTATCTCGCAGATCACCTCATCACCGTCCTTTAAGAAGCAGGGCGGATCCATGCCCATGCCGACTCCCGAAGGAGTGCCGGTGGCTATGATGGTGCCGGGACTTAAGGTCATGCCGGCGGACAGGATCTCTATGATCTCGGGGATTCCCGTGATAAGGTTTTTCGTATTGGAGGACTGTCTGAGCTCCCCGTTCACCCAGGTTTTGATATCAAGCTCAGGTATGCCGTCAAATTCATCCTTTGAGACGATGCAGGGTCCCATGGGGGTGAACCCGTCAAGGCTTTTGCCGAAATACCACTGCTTATGCCTGGTCTGGAGATTCCTTGCCGAGACATCATTTATTATGGTATAGCCGAAGATATGATCCATGGCTTCCTCTGCCTTAACCCTGAAGGCTTCCTTTCCTATGATCACGCCAAGCTCTGTTTCGTAATCAAGGGAGTCGCAGATATCCTCATGCATGGGGATGATATTGCCCGTGCCCTGGGAATAGTCCACCCTTTTTGAAAAGAAGATGGGATCGGGTCTGTCCTTGCCGAAGGCCTCATTGTCAAAGCCCGCGGCCTCTTTTGCATGGTCGGAATAATTGATGCCGAGGCAGATCACATCGGCTCTCGGATGCGGGATGGGAGAGAGTATTTCGACACTGTCATCATTAAGGTCCAAAGCCTCCGAAAGAGGCGGTATGCTCCCGTCATGCCCCTTCAGCAGCAGGACATTCATCGTTTTATAGGCTCTAAGGAGGTAAGCTCTTTTTCCGTCCTTTGATGCGGCTACGTGAGCCACATCCTTATGCTTCAGCGTATAGTATCTCATATCTGACTCCTTTTTGACATTGTATCCTCTGCCTTGTCCCGGCAGGATGAGAGCTTACGGAGAGGCTCATCTTCAACATTATACGAAAAAGAGGAGGATTTTGCGAATACAAAACCCCGGAGTCGATGCTCCGGGGTTTGACAGTTGCTTTTCAGCCGAATGGCGGTGCGCCAAAAGTACTGAATCACTGTTTTGATACAACGACGCCCAAAGTCAAATGGCTTTTTGAACAAGTTCAAACGCCATTTAGACTTTGGGCGTTTGTATCAT
>CACZNY010000285.1 GCA_902782655.1 uncultured Lachnospiraceae bacterium | reverse complement strand
ATGAGCGTAAGGATGCCATCCGCCGGTGTACCGTCCTCAAGCTCTGCCTTCCAGATGAAATCTGCGCTCACACCGGAAGGAGCTGTAGTGGCTGTAAGAGTGGTTTTCTGATGCGTATTGAGGTTAAGATAACTGTTATTAAGCCTGACCTCTTTAAGCATGGCCTTTACCGTAACCTTAACATACTGCGGAGCCACGTTTCCGCCGGCTACGGTAACCGTCGTCTCCCCCACTGCCAAAGGAGTGATATTCCCCTCGGGACTAACGGTAATCACCCCTGCCCTGTCAGGTAAAAAGGTCACTGCCTCGGTAGCATCAAGGGGCTCCTTTGTGAAGCCTATGGATCTGCTGTCATCTATATCCATCACGATCTCTGTCTCATAAAGCTTTATCGCGGTGAGAGGTATGGGGTCTTCCTCCTCTTCCTTCTTCGTATTGCTGACATTTATCGTCAAAGGATTCGAACGCACCCCGTTGATCTCTGCAATATAAGTGACAGATCCTTCAGCCTTTCCTGTTACCTTTCCGGTCTTTGTGATGGAAGCAGGGAAAACATGCTGTTTATTATTGCTTCCGTATTTATAGTCATCAATGATCCAGTCAACTCTGTCGGCTGCATTCTCCGAGGCAGGCTCTGCAGTCACATAAAGCTGGGCAGAGGTGCCTATGTCGATCTTATCGGATCCGGCGGTTGCGGTTACTGATCTTACCTCGGCATAATCAACCCATTTGGCATACAGGGTCGTATCAGCCAGGGGCTTGAAAAGATCATAATAGATGCCGTTTGTTGAATTGGTGATCTTAGCCTTCTGTGTGCATTCCCTGTCCAGATACCAGCCGCCGAAAAGCTTGTCTCCGTCCCGGCGGACACCTCCGGTATAGTCTGATACCCTGACGGAAGCGCCTTCGAGTATCTTTTCGGAGAGCCTTTCCCGTTTTCTCATGCCCTCATCGGGATCTATCCTCCTGCTCTGACCGCTTGCATATAATTCTTCGTCAAAATACCCTCCGTTTGCATCCATGGTGACACGAAAGGCTTTTCCATAGCCCGCATAGAGGTTATTTATCTTTTTGGGGAAGGACCATCTGAATTCCCCGGAATCATCATATTTCTGATCGGCGTAGGGCTTCGTAAGCTTCTCGTCGGTATACCAGCCGGAAAAGGCTCTTGTATCATCGGCTATCTCAGGGATCGGATACGAATAGCTGGAATTTAAATACACTGTGTTTTCCCTGACCGTCTCGCCGCCAAAGCTCCCCTCACCGGCATGATATTTAACCTTAAATGAGGACGATCCGCTGCTTCCGCCGCCCGAGGATGACTTATGCCAGATGTAGTACAGTGTAGTATCCTTTTCTATTATATCTGAAGGATTGGCATATTGCTTCCCTGCTTTATCGTAATAATAATAGCTGGAATAATATCCGTTCCTCTGCGCATAGGGGTGATTGCTTTCCACTGTACCGACAGTATCCCCCTTAGCTATCTTAATGCTTGCTTTGGTAAGATCATTGTTGAAGGTCCATCCATACCCTGTATAATACTCACTGTCGGTGAACTTTCCTCCGTTGGTATCCAATGTTACGGTGACAGGATCGTTCCATCTCGCATAAAGCGTCATATTTGAGACCGGAACAAAGCCTTTTTCGTATCTTGTCTGTACCCCGTCCACGGTCTTTACATGAGAATAGTTGGTAAACTGGTATAAAGCGCCGCTTCCGTCGGCATTTTCCGTCCAGCCCTTAAGCTGAAGCTTTGTTCCGTTATAGGTCGTCTCCGGCTCTTTATAAAACTGTGCGTTAGTATCATTCTTGCTGCCGTATCTGTAAGGAGTTCCCTTCACTATCTGAAGCTTTAAGGTATCGCTCCCGTTCTCGAAAACGGCGCCGTCCATGTTTGTCTTAAAGGTAAGGACATAGCAGTCTGTCCATCCCGCATAAAAGACGGTATTGCCTGAGATATCATGGCTATAGACATTCAGTATCTCCTTCGTGCATTCCCTGTCCTCGAACCAGCCTTCAAACACCTTTGTCTCGGAGGATTTCATCGTAGGCACCTTGCTGCCTGCGGATGTGCCCTTCGCGACATTGACCGTATAAGACGTCCCTGTCTTTGAATAAAACTCCCCGCCGTTGGCATCGAAGGTAACAGAGTATGCCTCGGAGTATCTTGCATAATAGGTAATATCAGAAGTAACTATCGTATTAAGGATCTGCTCATCGGTGACAGGCTTTGTTAATTCCGGATCCAGACACCAGGTCTCGAAAGCCTTTCCCTGCGGGTCTGTCTTATTCTCATAAATATCATTCAGATAATAGCTTGAAAGCCTTTCTCCGTCATCAACTCCTTTTACATATTGGTTTTTTCCATAAACCATACCCTCCCCCATATCAAAGGTCACTTTGTTAGGCCATTTTGCGTAAAGGGTGACTGAAGCTGTCGGTATATAGTCATATGAATTGATTTTTGCGGAAGGATCCTCCTTTGTATACCAGTTACTGCTGTAATAGCCTTCAACATCAGACTCGGCATACGGGGGATACCAGCCGTTATAGGAAAATTTATGTCCCTTTAATGCCTTATGTTTAACTATAGTCAGCCTTTCAGTTTTTTCCGTATCATAATTATATTCATTAAAATATCCGCCGTTCGCATCGAAAGTAATGTCGTAGTACTCCTTTGTCCATCCTGCATAGATCGTCGTTCCGGCGGAAGGTTCATTTTTCAGCTCTGTTATTCTTTCATCACTTGAAAGAAGCTCCCCGGCCTTGCAGGCTGCCGATTTATACCAGCCTGTAAAGGCATAGTCATCCCGTGAAGGAGTCTTTGAAACATATGAACTCGTCCATGACTGCGTATATGTACTCGAACCATCATAGAAAACTCCTCCGTTTGCATTAAGTATCATTCCCTCAAATTCATCATTCAGGGCATCTGAAGATATGGATCCGTTTTCAATATCCTCCGCGCCTTCCGCAGCAGCATTTCCTTCCGAAGCCGCTCCGTCAGGCGCTTCAGCATCTGCATCCGCATCTGTAACGATATCCTCTGAAGCTTCTTCTGTTTCCGAAGCTTCGCTTATCCCTGCGTCCGCTGCATCTGCAGACGCAGCATAGAGATTGGTTTCCGCAGTCGTAAATAACAGTATT
>CACZNY010000284.1 GCA_902782655.1 uncultured Lachnospiraceae bacterium | reverse complement strand
TCCACGAAGTATATCTGCTTTAAGGTATCATCAAGTTCAATACCTACTGCCGCACCTGCAGGTGAAACATGCTTAAAGGATGTAGCTGCGGGAAGGTCTGTAGCTGCCTTAAGCTCCTTTACCAGCTGCCAGCCGTTAAGCGCATCCATAAAATTGATGTAACCGGGCTTTCCGTTCAGAACCTCTATGGGAAGGTCGCTTCCGTTATTTACAAAAATCTTTGAGGGCTTCTGATTAGGGTTGCATCCATACTTAAGTTCCAGTTCTTTCATGAAAAGATCCTCCTATTGTCACTATTGTCACTATTGTCACTGTTGTCACTGTTGTCAGTTTTCAGACGTTCTTATTTATTATCCTGGTTTCGTATTCTCCGGTCTCGATATCTATAAACCTGACGAAAAGTGAAACCTTATTATCCTCATTAAGAGAGTTCCATACATTATCAGTAAATGTATCAATATCTCCTTCTATACCTACCAATTCGGGCTCGCCCTCAAATGACGGCAGGGGATTTCCGTCTCCCATATAGGTATGGATAAACCTTCCCGCACCACTCCTGGGATTGCTGTATGCAAATGTAAAACGCTCGCAGGAATCAGCATCCCCGTCATCTGACTTAAGGATTGACATTGCGAAATTATATTCGCCATTTTCGATATGCATGATACCGGATATCCTGGGTGTGTAGTTGGGTGCATCATCCTCAAATTCCCTTGTACGAAGTGCCTGTTCGAAGGTCTGCTGGTTGTCCATAAGCTCATATATGGTATCTGTCTGGTCACCATTTGTAACAATGGTCTTGTTTCCCAGTACTCTTACCGGAGAATAGATTATGAGATGGGGATCCTCCATTTTGGAAGGATCAAATGCCTGGGTGCGTATTCCCTCTCCATCTTCAACAAATACCCTGTTACGGCTGTTAACGCTTCTGCCCATGATAAAATATGCCGTTACCGCATATTTTCCGTCAGTGCTTCTTCCTATCACTATACCCCGTCCGGGATATGCGTTCTCGGAAAGCAGTTTTGAAAGATCGTTCTTTTTCATTCAGGCCTCCTTTTTGATACCTTAAATATGTTTAATTATACTGTAGCTATCTTGATCAGATTTGTATTACCGGATGTACCGTTTATCATACCACCGGTTATTACCACATTGTCTCCCGGATTAAGTCCCATGACATCCACAGCGGTCTTCTGTGCGAAGTAGAAAAGTACATCCGTCGAATCAAACTCCTCACAAAGCACCGGAGTAACTCCCCATGAAAGAGCAAGCCTTCTGTAACTCCTCTCATTGGTGGTGATACCGACTATATCCACCGGACATCTGAAACGTGAAACCATCATTACTGTAATACCGGAAATGGAACATACCGCTATGGCTTTAGCGTCAACATCTATGGCCATACCGCATACCGCATGTGAAATACAGTCAACATTATTCTTCATCTCAAATGAATAATTATAGAATCTCTTTCCGTAATGAATCTCACTCTCGGTAGCTTCTGCGATTGATGCCATCATCCTGACAGCCTGCTCCGGATATTTGCCTGCAGCAGTCTCACCTGAAAGCATTACAGCAGAAGTACCGTCATATACGGCATTCGCCACATCAGACACCTCTGCCCTGGTAGGCCTGGGAGAAGATATCATTGACTCAAGCATCTCAGTTGCAGTTATAACACGCTTGCCCAGGAGTCTGCACTTTGTAATGAGGCTCTTCTGTACAGCCGGAAGCCTTTCCGGTGCAATCTCCACACCCATATCACCACGTCCAATCATTATACCGGAGCACTGCTCACAGATTTCTTCTATATTATCTATTCCGGGCTGGTTTTCTATCTTTGCAATAAGCTCTATGTCAGGTGAACCATGCTCATCAAGGAATGCATGAACATCCCTAAGGTCCTGTGCCCTGGATACAAATGAGCAGGCTATGAAATCCACTTCCTGTTCTATGCCAAATAAGATATCATCCTTATCCTGCTCGCTTAAGAATTCCGTACTCATTATCTTTCCCGGGAAATTCATACTCTTCCTGTCTGAAAGATTTCCGTCATTCTGAGCAGTACATACCACATCGTCCCCGACTATCTCATCTACAACAAAGTCCATCAGGCCATTGGCAACCAGTATGTGGTCGCCGGGAGCCACATCATGTGCTAATCCTTCAAAACTTACTGACACCCCTGTCTGGTCGCCTATGGTGTCACTTCCCCTGAAAGTGAACTTATCCCCTGCTTTCAGGGTCACCTTGCCATCAGCAAATGTCTTTATCCTAAACTCAGGCCCCTTGGTATCCAAAAGTATAGCAATAGGGAGTTTTAATCTCCTGCTTACTTCTCTTATATTCTTAATACGCTCCTTATGCTCTTCATGTGAGCCGTGTGAAAAATTTAGTCTTGCCACATTCATGCCTGCAAGGCAGAGCTTTTCCAGCATCTCCGGGCTCTCGCTTGCCGGTCCTATGGTACATACGATCTTTGTCTTTCTCATTCCTCCTCCTTCTGCAGCGTTCCATACTGCTCTGAAAAGGGAAACACATTCCCTTCACTGATTATCCTCATCTTTCATTATTTACAGCTTGTAATGATACCATAGGGAATCTAAATTCACAAGATTCCCTCATTCTGCTTCCAGATCAGTCCCCTATCTGCGGCAGGTCATTTATGCCATAACCGCTATAGTAGATGGCATAGGCTGTCTCACTGTCCCCGGATATCTCCACTAAAGATCCGGCCTTAAACCAGTCTGCAAGATATCCGCCCGGGGCACGCCAGGCGGCATTTGATACAATCTCAATCTTCTCCCTTCCGTCATCACCGGCACCAAGAATGGTTTCCGCACCGAATAAAAGCACTCCCGTAGCTATATGGTAGTCACTGGAAATTATGGCTATCTGATTCACCTGCGGATAATCCCTTCGAAGTATCTCATAAGAGAATATAGCATTCTCCGGAGTAGTACGGGATCTGTTTTCCACAATGACGCGGTCACTGCTAATACCGTTTTCCATGAGCCACTTGGCCATCTGTCCGGCCTCTGTTGCAGATGCATTACCGGCCGCCGTACCACCACCTGTACAGAGTATATATGCATTCGGATATTTTTCTGCACTTGCAAGAGCCACTTTCAGCCGCTGGACCAGCTCTTCCTTCATTGTGCCGTCCACATTCAGCTGAAATCCCAGTACTACAAGACAGAGTTCATCAGTAC
>CACZNY010000283.1 GCA_902782655.1 uncultured Lachnospiraceae bacterium | reverse complement strand
TCCCAGACCCAGCGTAAACACAAAAAGAGCGGCGACTATTACAGTCACCACATGCGGATTGATCTTGCCCTCATAGCCTCTGCTTTCAATCTTCATGGTGTATAGTATACCATTTTTACAGGGAACGACAATAAATATTTGCTGTCATCCGGGAGTATCCTGAAACCGGGGAGCTAATTGACCATCTTATCGGCCATGGATCATTAAGCCTTATCCCTTATATCTGAAAACCAGCATTGTCGTATCATCAAACTGTGGCGTATCCTGCACGAATTCCGCCAATGCTCCCCGTATAGCTGAATCTATATCTTTAACCGGCGCATTGACACTCTTATTCAGTGCTTCCAGCATCCTGCTTCGTCTGAACATTTCACCTGCACTGTTATTTGCCTCTGTTACGCCGTCGGTATAAAGATACAGAATGTCTCCCGCTTTAAGATCAAAAGCTCCCGCTTCAAACTCAGTCTTCTTTCTTGCCGCCACCGGAGCGCTGTGCACATCCTCTTCTATTGCGAATTCCCCGCCTTTTCTGCAAATGGCCGGATACTCATGCCCTGCATCCACATATTCCATATGTCCTGTCGAAACGGTAAGAACCCCGAGCCAGACCGTAACGAAAAGCCCCGCATCGTTTCCGTCGCATAACTCTATATTCGCTTCTCTGACAGCCGCCGCCACATCAGATCCGTGCTTCATTACAGCGCTTCGGATCTTGTTTTTCGCATCCACCATAAACATGGCCGCCGGTATACCTTTACCGGATACATCAGCCATAACAAGAGCCAGGTGATCGCTGTCTGTAAAAAAGAAATCATAGAAATCCCCGCCGACCTCCTTTGCCGGGGTCATGGACGCATACAGTTCAAACTCATTCCTATCCGGGAAAGACGGAAATTCCCGGGGAAGAAAGGATGTCTGTATCTTTGCTGCCAGCGCAAGTTCAGCTTCGATCCTCTCCTCTTCCTCCAGTCTTTTTTCCGTCAGACGCATTTTTGCCTGAATAAAGCTGAGTCCGAAGATCAACTGGAAAGCGAAGAAAATAAGATAATTGATGATAGTGGCACTGACCTCGGTCTGTGAAATGATAAGAACAACAAGCATTATATCTGCAGCTGATATGATAAACGCATACATCTTCGGCCGCAGGAAAATGCATAACGGAACTGTCAGTGAGAATGTCATGAATATAACCGGATCCATCACATGGGTAATGATGCTGTCAGAATACGTGAGGCTCAAAGCCCAGGCAAATGAAAATGCCGCAAATAAGGGATTACTGATATTTAGTATCCTGTATCTGTTTTCAACGTCCTTTTTTACGTACAGATTAAGCGCCATAATAAGGACGCCTACGATCAGGAAAGAACTGTAAAATAAACGGTATCTCGATAATAAGGGGCCATAGAAATCTGAGTTTACAAAAGAGTATATCAGCATCAATGCCTCGAGAATGCAGATGACCACCGGATAGATAAAGGCAATGCCCAGTGATGAACTGTAGTTCATCATCAGGATCCGTTCCTTCCCTGCCTTATTATTCATAAATACTGTCCCTCCTCCTTGTAACACTTTTTCCGTTACAGGTATGAGCCGGCCACTTATCAGTCTTCTATATCAAGGAGCTTGTTAAATCCCGTCTCTTTGAATATGTCCATGACATCTTCATTTGCATTCCGTATTACCATATCCCCCTGATCATCCATAATCTTCTGCGCGTTCAGGAAAACACGAAGGCCGGCGGATGAAGTGTAGAGAAGCTCCTTCAGATCAAGCACGAGATTTTCTATGCCCTTAAGATCGCCCAGTTCTTTTTCGAGCTGCGGTGAAGTCAGCACATCCAGCTTTCCTTCAATATATACCGTGAGGCTATTCCCATTCCCTTCCTTTTTGACTGTCATTTATTATTCCCCCCTTTTCAAGTCCCCTGCTTTTTTAATAATCGTAACTGTTCATATCCCCTTGTGGGCTTCCGGTTACGCCTCCCGCCAATAAACCTTATCGTAATATTTTATCATACGACTCCTCAAAGGAGAGGCACGGATTATGAGATCTGTCTGACTGCAAGCTGATAGAATAATCCTTTCTGCTCCATAAGCTCCTGATAGTTACCGGTTTCTTTTATCCGTCCCCTGTCCATCACGATGATCCTGTCGCAGTTCATCACGGTGGAAAGCCTGTGGGCAATGACGATCTTTGTGGCATTAAGCTTTTCAAGCGTGTCAACTATCCGGGACTGCGTGGTATTGTCCAGTGCACTCGTAGCCTCGTCCATGAAGATCACCCTGGGCTTTCCGACGATCGCCCGGGCGATCAGTATCCTCTGCTTCTGTCCTCCGGAGATAGTTTCTGCCTCATCAGAGACAATAGTATGCAGACCCATGGGCATGCCCTTGATATCATCATCAAGGCCCACATCCCTTACTGTCTCTTCGACCCTGTCTGCTTTTATTCCGGGAGCAGTGATCGTGATATTTTCAAGGATGCTTCCCGATATGAGGCCTCCGTCCTGCAGCACAACCCCGAACTTCTTTCTAAGCTCTCTCTTATCCAGTCCGTCTATATCCTGATTGTCGTAGTAAATCTTTCCGATCTGAGGCTTTTCAAAGCCCAGGAGGAGTTTGAGGAGAGTTGATTTACCGCAGCCTGAAGATCCGACGATCCCGACATACTCACCGGGATTCACATGGAGAGTGAAGTCTTTTAATACAGGCTCCTGTTCTTTGTCATATCCGAAGGTCACTGAGTTTATTTCTATCTCACCATCGATATCACCGGGCAGCCCTGTATCATCAGAGTTTTCCGGCAGCGTTCCAAGGATCGTTTTTACCTCCTCCAATGCAGGCTTAATATGATTTACTTTCAGGAAGTACCCGGCAAGGGTGAACATTGCTGATGAAAAGGCTCCGAAAGCGGCACTGAAGGCGGAAAAAGCACCGACTGAGAGGCCGATATTATTTCTTATCATCATGATATAAAACACAAGGGGAAAAAGAATCCGTACACCCTCGATCAGGGCGGATACGCCATAGTCTGTCTTTCTCTTCGTTTCATTGAGCTGATGGTAATCCACAAGCTTTTCGATATAGCGCTGCAGGATACGTTCTTCTGCTCCGGCCATCCTGACCTTTGAGACTCCCTTTATGGTCTGAAACAGCATTGACCGCGACACACCGTCGATCTTCAGCATAGCCTTTTTATATCTGATCTGATGGAGTCCTATGCCCAAAATGACCAGCATCACCGCAAAAAGCATGATGACAGCCACGAACGACATCTCCTTCGAATACCTGAACATCTGGTAAAGATACATAAGTGATACTATGGCGGATACTGCAGCCGTAACCGCACCAACTCCCAGATTCGTGAATACTTCCGTTATCTGCATTGCCTTGATCCCGAGTTCCGCAGCATCATAATCACGGTAGAAGCTCTCCGGAAGGTTAAAGAGTCTGTCGAAAACCGCAGACTGCACTGCATATTCCATCGTGTTTATGGAACGGAAGACCGCCAGATTCTTTACGATGGAAAAGGCAATGTTCCCAAGACCGCAGGAGAGCATCAGGATACCGAGGGAGACAAGCCCCGATGCATTCCCCATAGGTATGTAGCTGTCATATGCCTGCTGGCTTATATAGGGTATAAGCATACCGATAAGCCCCCCCAGAAGAGCCATGCCAGCTAAATGAACCAGATCTGAAATATATACTTTTTGAAAACCGAATAAAATAAGGTCCATTATGTCCATCGCTTTATTGGGAAAAGGACGATAGAACATATACGCCTTTGGCAGAAATTCATCAGCTGTTTTCTTCGTGACTTTCTTTGTTACGGCGGTCTTCGGGTCAAAAAAAACATAACTGCATGGTCCCTTTGGAATGACGGCCACCGGTTTCTTCTCATCACCCCAAAATGCCAGAAAGGCTCCGCAGTCCCTTTTGTACCACTTTTCTTCCAGTACGATCTCTCTGACTGCGAAATGGGACACTCTTGCGATATCATAAATACTGTATCTGAGCCCGGAGCTTTCTTCGATCCTATCTTCAGGAGCTATTTCGATATTTTCCGACTGACAGAGAGCGGCTGCTGCATCATACAGCCTGTTCCCCGTCTCCTGGATATGAACACCTCTGCCGTTCTTACTTCTCCCGAAGGAATTAAGGATCGTCCTTAAGGTTCTTTCTGTTGTATAGTTCTTTTCCCTTATGTTGGCGTAAATATAACTGTCCTGCGCAACCGCATAACGATTATATTTCTCTATAACGGACTCCTCGAACTGTTTTCTTACGTCATCCCTTACCCCGGTTTCCTCTAAAGGTTCGAAGTTTTTGCGCTTTATCATGGGAAGACGGACATGCTCAGCAAAAGCGAACAGTATCTCCTCCGTAGTCCCGGCTGCTTCAATCTTAATATCCGAACTGTCTACTGCCGTAAGGAGTGTTTTCCAGCTTCCGTAAATCCCGGATCTGTGTACAAAGCCCGGTATTCTGTCACCGCACTTAAAGCTGCCAAGCAAAAGTCTTCTTCCGCTTTCGCCGTTCTTTATGGGCACGAGAAAAACAAGCACTTCCCCGGAAAGTATTTCATAGGCCGTACTTATGCCATCCGTACACAGGACTTCTCCGCCTTTTATAAAGATCTTTTCCATCTGCTCCCCGATCTAAATGTTTTGAATAAGCCTCTGATAATGCCCCTCTGCCTTTGCCAGTTCCTCATGTGTCCCTCTCTGGACTATCTTCCCATCCTCCATGACAATTATTTCGTCACAATCCCTTATGGCCGAAAGGCGGTGCGCCACAATGATACAGGTACATCCCCTCTTTTTGATGTTATCAATGATCCTCTTCTCGACTATAGGATCCAGGGCACTCGTCGCCTCATCCATTATGAGTACAGACGGATTCTGTACCAGAGCCCTTGCAATCTCCAGGCATTGCCTCTGCCCGCCGGAAAGGTTCGATCCGCCTTCGGCCAGCATGTAATCATATGCCCCCGGCTTACTGTTGATGATTTCATGAATGCAGGCCTCCTTGGCAGCACGTATCATATCCTCATCATCGATGTATTTATTCCACATGGTAAGGTTTTCTCTGACAGTACCGGAAAAAAGCGTTATGTTCTGGCTTACCGTAGCCACACTGGAGGATATGATCTCAGGCCGAAGCTTTTTCATGGATATTCCGTCCATCCTTACCTCCCCGCTCCAGGGAGAGTAGAGGCCTGAGCAGATCTTGGATATAGTGGATTTTCCGCTTCCGGAGGCTCCGACGAAAGCGATGGAGCTGCCTGCCGGGAGGCTAAAGGAAAAACCTGTAACGAAAGGATCCTCTAAGATATTGTAGCCAAATGAGATGTCGATAAGCTCTACCTTCCCGTCAAGCTTCCCCATTTTGTCCGCAAATCTGGTCTCATCATATCTTTCGTCTTCCTTATATCGCTGGATATCGTCTACAAAACCCATATCCGCCTTTGCCAGCTGTATGAGCCGCATGAAGCCGGACAGGGAATTTACCGGATTGACAAAGGAACTCTGCAGTCCGGTGTATCCGATAAGCATACCTGCGGTCATGTTTCCCTTTATGATCTGCAGACCACCGATGATCAGCGTGAGGATCGTAAGCATCTGTCCGGATACCTCGGGGATCGCATTGATGAATTCCTGCCTGGCTCCGATATCCTCCTGAAGATTGATGATCTTAGCATAATTCCCGAGAATCCTGGTTATAAACGCATTCTCCGTACCGGAAGCCTTTAGTGTAGCTGTTATCGACAGCCCGGCGAAGAGGTTGCCTGTCATGTTTACCTGCTCCTGCTTCGCCCTTAAACTGTAATCTGATATGCTCTTTGACATGAGGTTCATGGCTAAAAGCTCGAAGGCAACGATCACAACGGTGATCATCGTAAGGATCGGGGAATAGACCATCAGCAATATGAAGTAGAATACCGCGATAAAGCAGTTGAGTGCAGTCTCCGCAAGGTCTCCCGTAAGAAACAGATTGACATTGTTGTTATTAGTCACACGCTGTGCCAGATCGCCGGCATAGCGCTGATCAAAAAAGCTGACCGGAAGCCGCAGCATATGGGTGAGCATCCCGTAGGAGCTGATAAGTGTCATCTTTTTTTGAAGCCGCAACAGCAGCTTCCCCCGGTACCAGGTTAAAAAAGTCTTTATAATGAGCGTCCCGATCATCACCGTGATGAGCCCCATCATCCACTCATAATTTCCGCCAAGCAGTATGTCATCAATAAATACCTGACTGAACACAGGAAGCAAAAGCCCCGGTATCGCAAGAAAGAGCCCTGTTATGATAATGGCAGCAAGCGCACTCTCCTGACCTTTGAGCCTGTCTGCAACAAAGGACAGAAATGTGTTTTCTTTCTTCGATCTTTCAAATTCATCGGTAGGCTTGAAGGTCATGACGAGGCCTGTAAAGCAGTCGTCAATATCCTGTATGGTAAGCTTTCGCCTTCCTACGGCAGGATCGTTGATATAGCAGTATTTGCCTTTTCGCCCTTCCCATACAACAAAATGGTTGAAATTCCAATGGATTATGGCCGGGACAGGCATCTCGAAGAGACCCTCCAGATCCTTGCGGTACCCGTGGGCCTCAAGCTTGAATTTCTGCGCCGCAAGCATGATGTTTCTTGCATTACAGCCGTCCCTCGACACCCCGGTCTCTGTATGTATCTGCGCCAATGGCATATGCTTTCCGAAATACCATAATATCATCGTAAGCGAGGCTGCACCACACTCCGTGGCCTCCATCTGAAAAACGGTGGGGGTTTTGGCATACCTCTTAC
>CACZNY010000282.1 GCA_902782655.1 uncultured Lachnospiraceae bacterium | reverse complement strand
TCGACGATTAAGGATTTTACCGTAAGGCTGTTTACCTATGGTCTTAATGACGGAAGGACCGGCCTTAGCAGTATTATGATATTGATGCTGTTCGTTATATCCTTTATCATATATATGAGGCGAAATGGGAGGAAGACAGAGGATAGGCTTACATTTGCAGTGATACTGCTCGGCATGGCAGGCTATCTGCTGGTAATGCTGTACGTGTATCTTTTTGTATTTGAAGAGTGGGAGGCAGTTTCGCTATCCAGCTATGACAGATATATAGCCACATATTTCGGAGCCATGCTGTATCTGTCGCTATTCCTTATGCTGGCAAAGGAGATAAAGCCGGTATGGACAGCGCCTGTTCTTCTGCTATTGCTGGTGTTTACGATTAATTTCGAATATGTAGGTAAAACCCTTATACCGTCCGGGTATGAAGCAGAATATGGGGAGCTTGTATCGGAGATAGATTCTATTGAAGAGGAGTTTATGCAGGGCGCAGGTGAGCGGCCGGTATACGGGGAGAGTATTCTGATAGTGGATGATCGGGCGGATCAGCTTAGGGCAAAGGTTCTGCCCTATGCTGCAGTACCCGGGGTCACAAGGCTTCTTCTGCCCTCGGAAGGCGGTAAGATCCCCGGGGAAACAGAGATAGCAGAGGCTGCGGCGGAATACAATGCCAGGGTCATAGATTTAAGGAGAAACAGATGAGGACAGCCGTACTGATTCCGTGCTATAACGAAGCAAAATCGATAAAGACGGTAGTTGAGGATTTCAGAGAGCATCTGCCGGATGCGGATATATATGTATATGATAATAACTCAACGGACGGAACGGATGATATAGCGAGGCGTGCGGGAGCCATTGTCAGATATGAGAAGCGTCAGGGCAAGGGAAATGTGATACGCACCATGTTCCGGGAGATAGAGGCGGACTGCTATATAATGGCAGATGGTGACAATACCTACCCGGCCTCTTTTGCGCCGCAGCTCATGAGATATGTGGAAAAGGGTGAGGCTGATATGGTGATAGGAGACAGGCTGTCTTCCAGCTATTTCAGGGAAAATAAGAGACGTTTTCACGGCTTCGGCAACCGTCTGGTGAGATCCCTTGTCAATCATATTTTCAAGGCGCGGATAAATGATATCATGACGGGTGCCAGAGCTTTTTCCAGAGATTTTGTAAAAAGCTTTGCCGTATCCTCTAAGGGCTTCGAGATAGAGACTGAGATGACTATCTTCGCCCTGGAAAACAATTTTAAGATTTTGGAGATCCCGATAGAATATAAGGACAGGGATGCGGATAATCCTTCAAAGCTGTCCACGTATTCAGATGGGTTTAAGGTGATTAAAACCATATTCCGTCTGATGAGGGATGATAAGCCGGGAGTTTTTTTCGGCACGATAGGTTTTCTGACCATCGTGGTCGGATTGGCATTATTTATACCTATCCTGGTGGAATACTTTAATACAGGCGAGGTTCCGAAATACCCTACCCTGATCGTTATCACTGCCTTTTGGGCTATAGGAACGATCAGCATTTTTTCCGGAGTTATCCTGTCTTTGGTCAATACCAGGGCCAAGCAGGAATTTGAGAGATATATGAATCTCCTCTATATCTGCGATGACAGGGAGACAGGAGGAAGAGAGTCAGAGGATAAGGATAGGAAAAAGAAGGAAACAGACAGCCGACAGAAAGGTGTCTGGCTTGGGTGGAATGAATAGAATTCCCGCAAAACGGCGCATCCTGTTGTCGGTAGCATATGACGGTACGGCATATCATGGTTTTGCGAGACTAAAGGAAGACCCGAAGACCATAGAGGCGGAGCTGGATGCTGCCCTTACTGCACTCCTGGGTGTTCGTACAGAAGTGACAGGCGCGTCAAGGACTGATTCCGGAGTACATGCAATGGGCAATGCAGCTGTCTTTGATACTGTGAGCACGATACCGACAGGAAATTTTCCTGACGCATTGAATACCAAGCTGCCCTATGACATCAGAGTAAGAGCGGCAAGAGAGGTTTCCGGGGACTTTCATCCCAGGCACACGGATACGATCAAGACCTACAGATATGAGATAGATAATGAAAGCATAGCAGATCCCTTAAGATACAGGTATGCAATGCAGGTCGGACATGAGCTTGATATAGAGCGGATGAACAAGGCTGCGTCCTTTCTTATAGGAGAGCATGATTTTAAGAGCTTTTGCTCTGTACACACACAGGCTAAGACCACCAGAAGAGAGATTACCGATATAGAGGTCGTAAGAAAGACAGAGCAAACGGTTTATATTACCGTAAGGGGGCATGGATTCCTGTACAATATGGTCCGTATCATAGCGGGTACGCTTATCGAAGCAGGAAGGGGCAGGATCGAACCACAAGAAATAATGGAGATATTGAAGGCTGAAGACAGAACAGCCAACCCCGGGTTTACGGCTGTGGCGAAAGGACTTACTTTATTGGATATAGAATTTTCAGAATTGGAGGAAAAATAAAATGGCGGTTATCGATGAGGCAATAAAGGTAAAAGGGCATGGAGCCTTTCTTCTCAGGGGAAAGGAGTTCAGTGATACGGCAGAGGTGTCACGGGAGGAAGCTCTTAAGGGAACCATAGCTTACGGGATATTAAGCTCGCATAATAAATCCGGCAACATGGAATCCTTAAATATTAAATTTGATTTTCTTACTTCGCACGATATTACGTATGTGGGAATAATACAGACACTACGGGCATCGGGGATCGAAAAGTTCCCTGTTCCCTATATCCTGACAAACTGCCACAACTCCCTTTGTGCCGTGGGAGGTACTATAAATGAGGATGACCATGTATTCGGTCTGTCTGCGGCAAAGAGATACGGTGGAGTATATGTTCCGCCTCATCAGGCCGTCATACATCAATATGCGAGGGAGATGCTGGCTGGCTGCGGAAAAATGATATTAGGCTCTGATTCCCATACCAGGTATGGTGCACTGGGGACCATGGCAATGGGTGAGGGAGGAGGAGAGCTCGTAAAACAGCTTTTATCGCAAACCTATGACATAAAAAGGCCGGAGGTTGTCGCAATATACCTTACCGGTGAGCCCGGAAGGGGGGTAGGTCCCCAGGATGTGGCGCTTGCCCTTATAGGAAAGCTTTTTGCAGACGGTACGGTAAAGAACAAGGTGATGGAGTTTATAGGTCCCGGTGTAAAGAATCTGTCCGTTGATTTCAGGATAGGCGTGGATGTCATGACAACGGAAACCACCTGTCTTTCCTCAATATGGATAACAGACGAAAAAACAGAGGAATGGCTGTCAGTTCATGGAAGGGCATCAGATTATAAGGAGTGCGCACCCTCAGATACAGCCTGGTATGATGATGTTGTGGAGGTGGATCTTGGTAAGATACGGCCCATGATCGCCATGCCCTTCCATCCCTCAAATGTTTATGCTATAGATGAAGTGAATCAGAATCTCGGGGATGTCCTGCATGAAGTTGAAGAAAGGGCAAAGGTGTCCTTCGGAGACAGGGTGAGGGTGGATCTTACAGAAAAGGTGCATGATGGCAGACTGCTGGTGGAACAGGGGATAATAGCCGGATGTGCAGGCGGAGGCTTCGAGAATCTTTGTGCAGCGGCGGACATCCTGAAGGGAGCGGATATCGGCTCAGATGAATTCACGATGAGCGTTTATCCTGCATCTATGCCGATCTATGCAGAGCTTGTAAAGAACGGAGCCATGTCCAGATTCATAGAGGCAGGCGTCGTGGTGAAGACCTGCTTCTGCGGACCCTGCTTCGGCGCCGGGGATACACCTGCAAATAATGCCTTCTCCATAAGGCATTCGACCAGAAATTTCCCTAACAGGGAAGGATCAAAGGTTCAGAGCGGGCAGATCTCTTCTGTCGCTCTTATGGATGCCAGGTCGATTGCTGCTACAGCTGCAAATAAAGGCTTCCTCACGGGGGCGGATAAGATAGAGACCAGGATCGGAGAATATAAATACTTCTTTGAGAGCGGGATTTACGAAAAACGGGTGTTTGATTCAAAGGGAAAGGCTGATAAGTCGCAGGAAGTAGTATTGGGACCCAATATCAAGGACTGGCCGGAGATGGTTCCGCTTACGGATAATCTTCTTCTCAGGATAGTATCTGAGATCCATGATCCGGTAACTACTACCGATGAGCTTATACCGTCAGGGGAAACCTCATCCTACAGATCCAACCCGCTCGGATTGGCAGAGTTTACTCTGTCACGCAAGGATCCTGAGTATGTCGGGCGGGCGAAAGCCGTGAGGGCATATGAGGAAGCCAGGGAAGAGGGACATGAAGCCCTGGGTAAGCTTATCGAAGCGTCGGAGGATATCTCCGCAGCGTGGAGAAGCATAAAGGAAAACTACAGGGATGCAGATTGGGACAATACAGGCATAGGCTCGGCGATATTTGCTGTTAAACCGGGAGACGGATCGGCAAGAGAGCAGGCGGCATCCTGTCAGAAGGTACTGGGGGGATGGGCAAATATAGCAAATGAATATGCTACGAAGCGCTACAGGTCTAACCTGATAAACTGGGGAATGATACCCTTTATCATTCCCGGGGGAGAGCTGCCCTTCAAAAACCTTGACTATATCTTCCTTCCCGGGATAAAAAAGGCAATAGAAAACAAAGCCCCGGAAATAAAGGCTGCAGCATATACAGCATCAGGGATAAAGGAGTTTACTCTTACAATAGGCGAGCTTACTGATCATGAAAGGGAAATAATCCTCGACGGATGCCTGATAAACTTTAATCGTAAGAAATAAGCCTTTACTTCAGACGTTCAAGACCCTTAAGAGCAGGTTCGTAGGAGCCTGCTCTTTCATAATATGAACGAGCCTTCTCCTTTTCTCCGAGAACTTCACAGATCACGCCGCAGTTGTACCAGGCGGCATAGGAGTCGCATCCCGCGACGGATGATCTGCTGCACTTTGTTGCCAGCGTGAAGCTTGAAACGGCCTCATCAAAACAGGCATTGTTCATGAGGATCAGTCCGCACAGAAAACGGTAATCCGCGCTGTCTGCGTATTCGTCAAATCCGGTAAGAGCCATAGCGTCTTTATTCCTTCCGAGCGCCAGAAGAGAGTAGCCATAGGTTTCTATCAAGGATTCCACATATCCGTCCTTTGTATCGGCTCCGGAGGCTATGGCTTTTTCAAATGACGTTACAGCTTCAGCATAATTCTTTTCTACATAATATGTACGGGCGATCTGGAAATGAATATAAGGATCGTCCCCGTTTTCCTCAAGCATTTTGTTCAGGAGTGCCCTGTAGGAGACTGATTTTTTCAGCATCTGCTCCGGATCGACATACCCTGTATGTCCAAGGATGATATCAGCATCACCTGCCGTATAATCAGAACCGTCTTTTGCGGTTACCTGCTCATGGACGATCCCCTTATATTCAAACAGCCGGCTCCGAAAAAGCCTGGTGATCCGCTCGGTATTAAGCATGGCATTGTCTTCCGACAGGTATTGATTTTCACGTATGACGCGGTACGCGTTTTGTTCTGCTCTGCTCTCATCAAAATCAAAGGCCTTGATATATTCATCGGTATCGATCACCAGCACCCATTCGGAGGTCACGGCTTTTAGTCCCGCATTTCTGGCAGCGGAATAATCCTCAGGCCAGGGAAGAAGGATCTCTTTGACACCGTATTCAAAGAGCAGCTCATCCGTAAAGTCCCCATCAACAGGCGAAGGATCTACAACTGCCGTTATCTCCGATACGATCCCCCTTATGGAGGCAAGACATCTTTTAAGGTTTTCGCATTCGCCTCTTTTTATTATCATTGCTGCTGATATGCTCATACCCGATATTGTATAAGACGATCCGAGAACATTCAATAACTATCCTTTGAGAGGGGTTTGATGTATAATATACCGGTCAAGGAGAGACAGAAATGGCATTGGAAAGAAAATACAGTAAATCAATAGGCGATATCATAAAGATCAAATCCGATTTTTTTGAAAAGAATGAAGAGATGCTCAGGCTTTCCGCCCATCAGGCAGATGCGCTGCTCGCCCAGCCGAAAAGGACAGTTTGCAAGATATGTCACGGCGCGATCGGTGAAGAAGTCGGACAGGAGATGCTTTATCAGAGCCAGCGCATGAAGTATTTTCTATGTCCGGTTTGCGGGCACGTCAATTCCGAGTTTGAAGATAATGAGGATTTTGCATCCAGGGTGTACATAGATGATGATTATCTGGCGAATTATTCCGAGAGCGACAGGAGGAATTATGAGACCAGGCGGGATATGATCTATATTCCTAAAGCGGAGTTCCTGATAGATTCTCTTAAAGAGGACGGAGTGAAAAAGAAAGATATACGGATACTGGATGACGGTGCCGGCTCGGGATATTTTGTTTCAGCCTTAAAGAAGCTTGGCATTGAGCAGGTCGATGGGATAGAGATATCGGAGCCTCAGGTTCAGTTTGCCAATACCATGAACGGAGATGATATACTGACGCAGGTTGACGCGCCGGATATAGCTTCCATAATCGAAAAAGCGGATGTCAATGTAGTTTCCTTTATCGGCGTATTGGAGCACATCACAAACCTTGATGAAATACTTGAGGCATTGAAGAATAACAGGCGGATCAGGTATATCTATTTTTCCGTGCCTATGTTTTCCATGAGCTGTGTTTTCGAGGCGGCACACCAGGGCTGCTATAACCGGCATGCAGGAGGGACGCACACACATCTTTTCACGGAGAGTTCAATAAAATATATGGCGGAGAATATTGGCTTTGCTGAGTATGCTGTCTGGAAGTTCGGATCGGATATTATGGATCTTTACCGGATGATATGCGTAAGCCTTGACCAGAACGGTAACAGTAGATTGCGGGAGGATTTCAGCAGAAGATTCCTGCCCATGCTTGACGAGCTGCAGGAGATCGTAGACCGGCATGAGCAGGCTTCGGAGATCCATATGATAATAAAGAGGAAATCATGATCTGTCTGGTCTTATCCCTTATCTTCATAGTATATGCGGCACAGATACTGCTCTATGCCGTTCATATGTTCCAGCAGAACGGTTATAAAAATAAAGTTCATGCATCATGGGTGGTAAAGAATTACGGAAAGCATTTCACCCGGTGCTTTGCGGAGGGAAATGCAAAAAAACCGCTCGTGTATACGCCAAGAGTAATCAGACTGCTCGTCACTACGGTGCTTTGGTTCCTTATAATCTGTGTGGCGAACCGTATATTCGGTGATCAATACAGTCTTCTTGCGATTGCAGTTATTTATGCTTTTGCCGTAGCGCCCTTTGCCCCGATCGTTTCAAATATCATCAACAGGCCTATAGAGGAATCCATAGCGAACGGATTCAAAAAAAAGGCGCTTGGCGCTCTGGCTGAGATGA
>CACZNY010000281.1 GCA_902782655.1 uncultured Lachnospiraceae bacterium | reverse complement strand
TTGGCACCGATCTCAACGAAACTGTTTTCATCGAGCAGTGAGGCTATCCTTCTGCCCGCTGAGCTTGTTGTGAGATTGCTCATCTTTGAACCTCCATAATTATTATTAGATACTTAATATGACTGAAAATCCGGATATTACCCCGGAAAGTGTCGCAGTATTACTATTCTATCACAAACCCACAGGTAATGACAGATTTTTTTATCTGAGTTTTACAGCCCCTCTGATGCAGGCGCGTATCATATCATATCTTTACGGAAAGGCGCTCCTCCGCTTCCTCTTCGGCTTCTTCCCGGAATTCCTCCACATGCTCGGGAGCGATCTCCGGCAGGTCATCCAGCGAATCCACCCCGAAGGCTCTGAGGAAATCATCCGTAGTCCCGAAAAGCAGGGGCCTTCCCGGAGCATCAAGCCTTCCAAGCTCCTTGATAAGCCCGTATTCCACGAGCCTGTTGACCGCATGATCCGAATTAACGCCTCTGATATTCTCCACCTGAAGCTTCGTGACAGGCTGCTTATAGGCCACTATGGACAAAGTTTCAAGCTGCACATCGGTAAGCTGGTACTCTCTCTTGTTCTTTGCTATCTTCTGCAGATAAGGATAAAGCTCCGTCTTGGTGCAAAGCTGAAGCTTGTCCTCCACCCTGGTAAGCTCTATGCCCCGGTCCTTTTTTTTGTAATCTGAGGCAAGCTTCTCGGCCGCTGCAAGTATGGAATCCTTATCGCACTCCGCAACCTCCATGAGCTTGTCTACGGAAACCGCATCCCCGGTGGCAAAAAGCACGCCCTCTATGACTGCCTTAATCTCATTGATCTCCATCTTTTATATCCTTTACTATTATCTCGATATCGTCGTCAACCTCGGCCTGCCTCGCCTCCACCTCGCCGTTCTTCATCATCTCAAGGATGCAGAGAAAGGAAATGATGATCTCGGCCTTGGAGCCTGCCTCTGTAAGAAGCTCCCTGAAGGAAAAGCTCTTCTTTCCCCTCGCGAAATTCCTGATGTAAGCACCCTTCGCCTCAGCATCCACCTCTTCCCGCTCTATGGTGCCGAATTTTGATCTGACAGGGTCGATCTTGTCCTCCTGCCGCTTCATCAGGTCGTCAAAAATAGCGTTGAGCTTCTGAAGGGTGGTATTGCCCACAAGCTTTTCGATATCGACGGGAATATCTGTTTCAAGGACCTCCTTCGGCATGGAGCTTCCCTTATAAAGCGCCCTGCTGGCATCGACGCTCATATCCTTAAGCTCAAGAGAAGCATATTTGAATATCTTGTATTCCAAAAGCCTCTGCACAAGCTCCGTCCTCGGATCGATCTCCTCTCCCGTCTCGTCCTTTTCCTTAGGCAGCAGCATCCTGCATTTGATATCAAGCAGGGTGGAAGCCATGACAAGGAATTCCGACATGGTGTCCATGTCGTAATCATCCTCCTTAAGCTGCTCCAGATACTCCATATACTGCTCGGTGATAAGGGCTATGGGGATATCATATATATCCACCTTATTCTTATCAATGAGATGGAGAAGAAGGTCAAGAGGCCCTTCAAATTTTTCAAGCTTGAATTCCAGTTCGCTCATTTTCCCTTAATATCTGCTATGACAAGCTCCGGGGAATTATTCACCCTGACACGTATGGTATGCATGCCAAGCCCCCGGGATATTATCATACTTGTATCCTTCTTTTCAAAAAAACCCGCATCATACTTCGGAAAGAGCTTAAGCTTCGGTGAAACAAGCCCGCCTAAAAACGGAAGCCTTACGACTCCCCCGTGCATATGTCCCGAAAGCACCAGATCCGGTCCGTATCCGCAATAGGTATCAAAATACTGCGGATCATGGGCAATAAGGATATTATAGTATTCCCTGTCAGGCTCTCCCAGCAGCTCCTTCATCTGCCCCACCGTAAGCTCAGTATCCTGCACTCTGCGGAAATAGTACAGCGGAAGGTCAAGGCAGGTGACCTTTATCCCCGTATCCCCCAGATACTTATACGAGTTGCTTAAGATCTTAAGTCCTGCCTCCTTAAGTCCTTTCGTGAATGCCCTGCTCTCGCGATGGAGGAATCTCCCGTCCAGGAGCTTCTTTTCGTGATTGCCCATCCCGTATATCACAGGATAGTGCTCATATATGCGCTTTATGACCCCCATCGTGGTGTAGGGATCGGTATGCTCCCTGGCGTCCACCATATCCCCTGCAATGATCACTGCATCAGGCTTTTCAGCATCTATCGCGCAAAAAAGCTGCCGGCCGCCGTTCTCTGTCATACAGTTATGAAGATCGGCAAGTACCGCCAGTCTGACATCCCTCTTTACCCTGGGATCGCTGAAATTGTAATGACTGACCTTAAAAGGTGAATTAATATAAAAATACATATCTTCCTAATAGTAATCCGAGGAAACATCAGAGCCGCTCTCATAATCAGAGCCGTAATCCGAATCAAAATCCGAGGAGGAGGAATACTCGCCATATGCTCCGGCATCTGCATCCCCAAAAGTCTCTGTATTCCCTCCGCTTTCTTCGTAAAATCCGTAATCAGAGCCGGTATCGGTATCGGAGCCTCCCTGAGAGTCACCTGCCCCTTCCCTGCTGTCGTAATATCCGTAATCCCCTTCAGACGCCGCGCCGCCCGGTCCATAGTAGCCGAAGCTGTCCTCAGCCTGAGCGGGCTCCTGCAATGCCGGTGCCTCTTCCGCTGCATCCCCGTAGTCTCCGTAATCTGAATCAAGATCATAATCAAGGCTGCTCTTTTTCTTAACGGGAGGCATCTTAAGGGGATTGGGTATCATCCCCGGCTTCTCATCAACCGGAGGATCAAATCTTTCAGTATCATATCCCGGATCCTCCTCAGCCTTCGCAAAAGCATCATCATAGCTGTCAGAATCCTGCATGGAAGGTGCCGGCTCTGCAAAGGCCGGAGCTTCATATGAGCCGTAATCAGGCTCCTCACTTACCGGCGCCTCGTATGATGTAAACGCAGGCTCCTCTCGTACCGGCGCCTCGTATGATGTAAACGCAGGCTCCTCTCGTACCGGTGCCTCGTATGATGTAAACGCAGGCTCCTCTCGTACCGGCGCCTGGTATGATGTAAACGCAGGCTCCTCTCGTACCGGCGCCTCGTATGATGTAAACGCAGGCTCCTCTC
>CACZNY010000280.1 GCA_902782655.1 uncultured Lachnospiraceae bacterium | reverse complement strand
TCTCCTGTATATTGTAAACTTTACTGAAATAGTATTTTTATTATACAAACCGCATCTAAAACCTCTACTCTTGACATTAATTAGCGGGTTTCCGATATAACTGTCCAACGAAACAGAAGTGATTTACTTATCCACCGTCTGACTCCTGTGATCACCTTTATATCAGGAACGTCCTTTACGGCATAAAGCCTGTTTAAATAATGATCTCTTTGTATCAGTTTCATACACTTTCACCTCAAAGCTATTTTGTCTTATTTCGCAAATTGAAACAATATTTTGTTTTGTGAAAGCTGCCTTTGTGTTATCCTATATTCGTGGCGGCAACTTTCCGCCCTTCCCGGTGGGCTTATTCCCGCCGGTTCATAATATGAGCCATCATGCTTTCGGCATGGTGGCTTTACATTCTGTATCATCAACCCGGACGTGCCGTGCTGTCTCAGGATTTCTTCTTATATCATCCGGTTCCGATTTAAGATAAACAATATGGATATGCTTATCACCTATGCCAAACAAATCTTCTGTCTATTACCGCATAATGCTCCGCCTCTTCACATGTTTTTTTGACACTTATTCCACTTCTCTTCATTTCGTCGATCAACATATGAAGTTCTATGATATTTCCATATCACTATGTGCGGCTTTATGCTATAATCCTACCACGGAAGGATCGGAGGATGGAACGATGAAAACTAAAACATCTGAATACAAACTGCTGTCGGGTCTGTTTTTCAGGCTTTTACCATATCAGGTACTGCTTCTAATAATAACGTCCATAAACGGCATCGTGGATACTCTGTATGCCAGTAACCTTATAGGAGAGACTGCCATGGGCGCCATCGGTCTCTTCGGCCCCCTTAACCATTTCCTTTATGCCGCAAGCGTAACCTTTGTCAGCGGATCTCAGGTGCTCTACGGGCGCTATCTGGCGAGAGACCGCAGTAAGATCCACAGACTGTTTACCGTTACGCTTGTGATCTCCGGTCTTCTGTCGCTTTTAACCAGTCTGCTGCTGACAGTTGGCGTTTTCACGGGTGCCACCAGGCTGCTTGTGAATACCCAGCCTGACCTTGATATCCTCGACCAGTATATCCTTGGTCAGGTCATAGGCATACCCGCCCTCATCCTGGGGCAGCAGCTTTTCTCCTTCATGTCTCTTGAGAACAGACAGAAATGGACAATGACTGCCAGTATCATCTGTTTCGTTACAAATGCTGTCTGTGATCAGATCTTCATAGTGGTGAGCAATTTAGGTACATTTGGTCTGGGGCTGGCCACCTCCGTATCGGAGTGGGTATTCCTGCTGACACTGGCCGTCTATTATCTGATGGGCAAAAGCGAATGGAAGTTCTCATTAAGGAACTGCGGCTGGCAGGATGCCGGGCAGATCGTGAAGCTGGGCTACAGCGGTGCTCTCTCCCGTTTTGTCGAGATGTTCCGCTGTTTTATCGTAAATTTCCTGATCCTTAAGTATGTAGGCAGTGTAGGTATTTCTTCTTTTGCCGCATCCAATTCCGTACTGGCCCTGTTCTGGCCGCTGCCCTATGGCATGATGGCGGTGGTACGTATGCTATACGCCATAAGTGTAGGCGAAGAGGATCGGCGTTCCATAGTGGATGTGACTAAGATCCTGCTGACCCGCGGAATGCTCCTTGTAGTGGCTGTAGATGCCGGATTGATCCTGATGGCAAAGCCCCTTACCATGCTGTTTTTCCACAATCCCTCAGATCCCGTTTTCTACTATACGGTGATGGGTTTCCGTCTGCTTCCCCTTTGCATGCCCTGGTCCGTTTTTAGTCTGGGTTTTATACCATATGCGCAGGCCGCTGAGAAGAAGATCATAGCCACTGTCCTCCCCATATTCGATGGGGTTATAGGTGTGGTAGCTTTCAGCTTTATCCTGATACCACATCTTAAGATGAACGGTCTGTATATTGCCAACATCCTCAACGGGATCTTTTGTTTCATCATTATCATTATCGCCTCATGCCTGGTCAATAAAAGATTTCCCCGCAATATTGAGGAACTGCTGGCGATCCCGGAGCGTATCGGTGTAGGCAGTGAGGATCGTATCGATATAAGCGTATCCAGTGAAGAAGAGGTGATGGATGTGTCAAGGAAGATCCAGGAATTTTGCTCCGACCGCGGCATCGACAGACGCCGTTCCTATTTCTCCTCCCTCTGCATGGAAGAGATGGCCGGAAACATAGTACGACACGGTTTTTCCATGGATAACAAAGACCACAGCGTGGATATACGTGTGGTCCGTAAGAATGACGATATGATACTGCGTATAAGGGACAATTGCGGTTCCTTCGATCCATCGGTATACCATGATTCGATGAAGCCCGGCGAAAACGGCAGCAACATCGGTATCGCGCTGGTGTATGGTATCGCCAAAAGGGTGGAGTATCAGAATCTGCTGGGTATGAACGTCCTGACTATAAGGCTGTAAGACTGCCTTTAGCTTTTGCTTCTTAAGTGCCTTTATTATCCGATCCGCTCAAAGGAAGGGAATATCCTGGGGTATACACCCGTTATAAGGAACATGATGATCGCATACCGGGCTGATCTGATCAAAAGAGCTCCAAGGCTTGCCCCTGCCAGAAAATCCTTGTCAAAAGGAAGCTTTAACAGTGTATTTACCACAAGATATAATACAATGGCTCCGACCACCCGCAGGATCATTGGCAGAATCTTCCGTGTTTCCTGATAATTTACATACTTGCGTTCATAATTGATTGCCGCCACTGCACCTGTAAGACAGCCCAAAGCAGTAAAGTAATCTGCTGTCCGGACAAAAAAGACTCCCGGTAATCCTGATATCAGCAATATGAGATGATACAGCCATTCCTTATGTACATATCGCTCAAGCAGCGAAAACACTCCAAGC
The DNA here is from genome assembly GCA_902782655.1 of uncultured Lachnospiraceae bacterium. GTDB lineage: Bacteria > Bacillota > Clostridia > Lachnospirales > Lachnospiraceae > NK4A144. Next base: position 662 of record CACZNY010000280.1, on the reverse strand, counting down.
ACCGCAAATCCCAGTATCCATCCTGCCAGTACATCCGTCGGATAGTGCATGCCCGCTACGATCCGGGAAAAGCCCACCAATACAGTAAGAATTGCCGCTAAGACCCAAAGCCATTTCTTTTTCGCCTCCTTTGCAAGTGTAAAGTACAGTGCGGGAACGGATGCACTATGCATACTTGGAAAGGAATAACCCTGAGCCGACACATCCATGGCTGCCGCTTCTTCATCCGACAAAGCAAGCGGCTTTATCCTGTCCGGATACTCCATATAGGGTCTTGGTCTAAGCACAACTGACTTGATCATCGGCAGCCACAGATTCACACAGGAGACCACCAATGCAAGCTTCTGTCCAACTTCTTTTTTCCAGCAAAACATTACGATCAGTACAATCATCAGCATCCCGGTCTCTGCGCCAAAGAAATCAAAATACTTTGAAAAGTCGCCAGGTGTACTGAAATTCGTCTGCAGCCATTCAATTAAGCCAGCTTCCCATTCCATTTTCCAAATACCTCCGATTACTTTCGATAATTCACATAGTATATTACCGATTTTACCGAAATTTCTCAATAGAGTGTTCTAGTATAACGTTCGCAAAATAACTGGCCTAATGCGACGAATGCTTGCCTGAGAGTGCGTGTCAAAAAACGTAGGCGTAGCGGGGTG
>CACZNY010000279.1 GCA_902782655.1 uncultured Lachnospiraceae bacterium | reverse complement strand
ATCGGTATCGCGGAGAAGGCCAATAAGGTCCGCACAAAGCCTCTCCGTGTCATCCTTAACGGCCTCGGCAAGGACGCTGCACAGATCATTTCAAGGATAAACGGCTTCACCCATGTGGAGACAGAGTATGATTACTTCACCGGCGAGCTTAAGGAGGTTTCAAGGAAGTGCTATTCCAAGGATCCCAAGAGCCCCCGTGCCCTGGTTAACTGCTATGACGCCAATGATGTGCAGGAAGGCGTGGCTATCATGTGGCATGAGAATGTAGACGTTTCCATTACGGGAAACTCTACCAATCCTACAAGATTCCAGCATCCCGTAGCAGGCACCTACAAGAAGGAGCGCGTGGATGCAGGCAAGAAGTACTTCTCAGTGGCTTCCGGCGGCGGCACGGGTCGTACCCTTCATCCCGATAACATGGCAGCAGGTCCTGCTTCCTACGGTATGACTGATACTATGGGACGTATGCATTCGGATGCACAGTTCGCAGGCTCTTCATCGGTTCCGGCTCACGTTGAGATGATGGGACTTATCGGGGCAGGCAATAACCCTATGGTGGGAATGACTGTTTCAGTGGCTGTTTCCATAGAGGAAGCTGCCAAGGCAGGAAAGTTCTGAAGAGACTCCTTTAATTGAACCAAAGCGATAGTATACTCGCTAAGATTTCAGAGTAAAGATCGTCCCGGGGTGATATGATCATCCCGGGATTTTCCTTTATGAGGATTTCGTTTTTTTTTCGATAAAAATCAATAATCTGTGCTATACTACACAATTAGAAATAACAGCTTTTTGATCATAAGTTTAATAACAAGGAGGTTGTGATAATGCGTTATAAGAAGTTGCTGGCTGTTTTGACCGTAATGGGAATGCTTGCCGGAGAGCTGGCAGGAAATCCATGTACGGCCTTTGCGGAGCCCGTCGAAACCGCTGAGACCGGGGCGGCTTATGAGGAGGAGCTTCCCTACGGACTTCAGGGAATGGATTCTGATTACACAGCAGACAAAGAGGAGCTTGCCCTCAAGGAGGATATCGCCTCGCATGATATCGCCGGTGAAACTGAAAAGCTGACGGAAGGAGTGGATTACAGAGAGAACGAAGTTTACTTCTTCGCTGATGATGAGGCCTATGCGTTAGAAGTTGCAGCGGCATATAATGCCGTTCTTGTTTCTTTTCAGGACGGCGTTGCAGTTATCAGACTCGATCCCTCTGTGATCTCTGTTGCAGAGGCTGTAAGGCTTGGCGCTGATCCGGACAGCAACCTGCCTGCAGTATGTCCCAACTATGTCAACTATATCGATGACCCCGGACCCTCTGAGGTGACAGATGACGAAGAGGTCATACAGGGATCAGCTTTGGATGGCATAAATGTGGAAGATTTTGACTGGATGTACTGGGTCGGACAGTATAATGATCCGGCATTGAATCCAAGCTACAGATTCAAGGACAATGATGACGGTGTCGAAAAGACCGGTTATCAGTGGATGCATGACCGTGTTGGCAGCTATGAAGCCTGGGGGAAGTCTGCTTCTTCCGAAGAAGTGGTCGTCGCTGTTCTGGATAGCGGGGTCCTGGAATACCATGAAGATCTTTTCGGGCAGGTCATTGAAACCCATCATGTAGTCGCAGAAGACCCTTCAATCTCCCAAAATGAAGTGGATTTTTCCGGCCATGGCACTCATGTGGCAGGAATAATAGCTGCAAAGGCAAATAACGGAAAGGGCGGTACCGGCATAGAGCCGGAGGCAAAGATCCTTAATATTCCTATTTTTTCCTGCTCAATGAACGAAGGTAAATATATAGACAGAGGCTGTACCCATGCAGATACCACGCGCGCTATCAAATATGTCGCAAATACCGGAGGAAAACGAAGAGCCGACATCATAAACCTCAGTGTAGGAGGGCCGGAGTACGACCCGTTGTATCAGGCGGCAATTGATGATGCCAACAGCGCGGGAGTAACAATATGTGCTTCAATGGGAAATGATGCCGCTAACGTAATAAATTATCCGGCCTGCTACGATCATGTTATAGCAGTCGCAGCGACCAATGAATATGATGAAAGATCTGATTTTTCCAACTACGGTTCCTGGGCTGACATAGCTGCTCCGGGAAGCAGGATCTTCTCTACCTGGAACGGACATGACTTTGATCTGAAGAAGCAGGAGGGGGATTTCAAGACGGATCATATTGATTACTATGCGTCATGGGACGGAACCTCAATGGCCTGTCCTGTGGTAGCCGGTGTCTGCGCTGCCTACATGAAGAGATTCGGATATCAGGCTCCTGACGATATGGAGAAACTGCTGAAGAAATATGCTACCCGGGTTTCAGATAAGCAGATAGGAGCAGGCATAGTAAATCTGTCAGCCATGATGGCGGGGGATAAGCTTGCGCCTGAGGTGAGCACTCTCGAAGCTGTAGAGGAAGCCGGAGTGGATACGCTTTATAAAAAAGCCGATCCTGATAAACTCAATGAAGACTCGATAATCATATTCAGCGAGAATGAGAACAGTACCTCGGGAACCAGAGCTTATATCTTCACTCTTGACGGAAGGAAGCCTGCCTATAAAAACGGGGAAGCTACCTGTGGCAGTGTGGTCTATACCCATAATATTGAAGGATATTATGAGCAGGTTGACGGGAGGTCGGATTACAAAAAACTCGATAACAGCATGGCAGTGATCAAGGTACAGGATCTTTTTGATCAGGGACTGCTTCCAAACGGCGAGGCAGTAAAGCTTTCGGTCGCGCGCCTTGATATACATGGCGGCCTCAGCAAGATAACGTCTCAGACACTCAAAGCCAGCTATAAGACGGAGTCTAAGGGAAAGCTCGAAATATCAGGGCCTGAGGTACTTGCCATAGGAAAGTCCGGCGTATATACTGCAGAGCTCACTCCTGCTTCCCTTAAAAGGGGAAATGCGGAATGGTCTGTGGTCAGCGTAAATGATGTGTCCGTAAACAGTAAGAACGGAAAGGTTACGGTCAAAAAGAGTGCATCATCCGGAAGCTTCACCCTTAAGGTGAAAATGGGAGATTATGAAAATGTGAAGGTTGTAAGGATAGTACAGCCTGCAACGGGAATTACGATCACACCGAGGATCTTTAGTGAGAGCATAAATGCGCCAAAGAAGAATGCAAAGGGTGTTTACACCGAGGTACGTTTATACAACGTAAACAGCAATTTTCCGGAGGGGATCAGCGAGAATAAGATCCGGCTGGATGGTGCTGCCACAGGAAACGATTCACCCGTCTCCTTTACAAGCTCTGCTCCCGGTGTAGCTGAGGTCGATCCCTATACAGGACTTGTCACGGCTCATCATGCGGGAAAAGCAAAGATAACCTGTAAGGCAACGGACGGCTCGGGCAAAAAGGCAAGCATCAATATCCTGGTGATAGTGCCTGCCTCAGGTCTTACCCTTATCGAGAAGAATTATCAGTCATCCATAAGCTATGGAAAGAGCCTGACCTTAAGGGCAGCACTGGGAAATGCCTACGGCAGACCGAGTATAAAAAAGACAGACTGGGGGATCGAAAACATCGAAGCCTATGATGCCGAAGGAAAAGAAATAAAGGACAGCGTGTCTGCGGATGATCTTGAAAAACGCAAGCTCCTGACAATAAAAGACGGAAAGATAACCGTAAATAAAAAACTGGAGAAGGAGGTTAATAATGCAGCCTACTATAAGCTCACTGTAAGGGCTGATACAACTGACGGAACCCTTTGGTATGCTTCGAGGGAGTTTTATGTGACTTCTCCGAGCAAGGGACTTGCAGTATTGGATTATGACGAAAATAAGAAGACAGCATCTGCAGTCAGGCTTTTAGACTGTCCCATACAAGGTAATAATGCAGCGTACTTTGATATTTATGTTTTTTCGGATACTCCTTTGGCGCAGGCTGCATACAGAGATCAGACATCTACCGGATACCCTCGCGTTTCAAGCTCTGACCCCGGGCGGGCATCGGTACATTATTCAAGAACGGATGAGGTCACTATCTATGGAAAGACTGCTTATCTGTATGTTTATGAGGAAGCCGCATACAAGGAGGGCAATGCAACCCTGACCTTTACGGCAGGGGACGGAT
>CACZNY010000278.1 GCA_902782655.1 uncultured Lachnospiraceae bacterium | reverse complement strand
TTTATGAATTACAGGACAGTAACCCGGACAGGCAATTCTCTTATAGAGGTTAAACGCTCAAAGTTCATCGGTATAATTCAGCCCGTATCGTCGGCAGATGAAGCGGAGGCTCTTTTGCGCTCCGAAAGGAAAAAATACCATGATGCCAAGCATCATTGCAGCGCATACATCATAAGGGGAGCCGGAGGCGCCCCTGACATAGTCCATTCCTCGGATGACGGAGAGCCTTCCGGTACGGCAGGGGCTCCTATACTGGAGGTTCTTTCGGGTGCCGCATTGAAGGATGTCTGCCTTGTAGTCACCAGATACTTCGGAGGCACACTCCTCGGTACCGGCGGACTCGTCCGCGCCTATACCGATGCCGCAAAGTCGGCTCTTGAGGCCGCAGAAATATCCGAAATGGTACTCATGCAGCAATTCAGCGTTACTTTTGATTACAGCTTCACCGGTTCCATAGACCACTATATCCAAAAGCATGACATCTCGAGGCTTGATGCGGCTTACACCGACAAAGTCAGATATTCCCTTGCCTGTCCCGGGGATGCATATGAAGGCATAAAAAAAGAACTCGTGGATCTCACAAGCTCCGCAGCAATAATAGAAAAAGGCAGTGAGGTCTATACCGCTGTACGGATCTGATACAGCCTATGCGGCTTTCCCTTCAGACGGAAATGCTGAGAATGCACTGATCAGATCAGCGTTTTCTTAATTCCGCTTCCCGTACCGTATAGCCCCCTTCGGACATACCGTGCCGCATTGGGCACACATAAGACAAGGCTTGCCCCAGTCGGGCTTTCCCTCCACCATCCTGATATGGCCTGTCGGACATCTCCTGTAGCATTCACCGCAGCCGTCACACTCCTCGGTCGCATAGAAATTATCCGCCATTCCCTTAATCTGTATTTTCTTTTTCGGATTAAAAAAATCTCTTATCGCTCCCATGAAGCTTACCTTTCTTTTTTCTGACGTCTGCAATGAAGCAAAGCCCGGAGGCCGTATACAGCCGTCAGCAGATAGTAGGGCAGGTAGATGATCAGATATCTGGCCTTTGCCTCGAATAAAAGCTCAAACATAAACAGCAGGATGAGGGAAAGCATCACCGCATAGATCGTCCCATCTTCCCGATCTCTTTTTTCCGGGGATATAAAAACCGATGCCGCTATCCCGCATAGAATCCCAAGGATAAGTACCGTGATCCATATTATCTGCAGGATCTGTGCATATTTTCCAAAATAAGCCCCGTCAGTCCGGATAATGCTCCACAAAGGCTTCGTCACAGCGGTTTCGGGCACATTATCGATATCCTCCAGCATCCTGCCGGCAAAGAAATCACCGTCTACTCCCCATGCAAAAAGGCCGTCACTGAAATTAACCAGGGTTTTCTTCATTGAGTGAACCGCCAGCCCTGCCGCTCCATAGTTTTTTATTCTCTCATATGCCCGCTCCATGTCGGCTCTTCCCTTTTCTGCCGGCGTATCGTATTCATCCGTATAGAGCGTATCTTCATCCGAATACGCCCCGTCTGTTTCACTGTTAAGCCCCATCATGAAATAATGCGGCATACCGAAGCTTTTGCTGCCATCAGTTTCTATCCCCATCGACGGTATCAATACCGATTTTATCATAAATGCAGACAGCAGCGTCAGCATAGCGCAGGATAAAAGAAATATCATCCTTTTCACCGGCCTTTCATCCTTACCTTCAAAGACATAAAGGACAAGAACAGCCACAAAACTCAATGCTATCTGAGGTTTAATAAAATACCCCAGTGATGCAAGGACTGATAAAATGCATGAATACAACAAGAAAGAACCTGCCTTCTCTTTTCCCGCATGCATCCTTTGATACACCCGCAGCAGCAAAAGGGGAACGATCATGCCGGTTTCATCCGAATAAGTGATGATGAACCACGGAGACAGAACTATCCATATCTCGTAAGCGATCAGTCCGAGATATGCCGTGACGGGATCCTTTGTCATGTCTTCAAGTATCCTGAAGAAAATAAAGGCCGATAATGAAGAAAGCACACACTGAAATATTACAAGAGCAAGAAC
>CACZNY010000277.1 GCA_902782655.1 uncultured Lachnospiraceae bacterium | reverse complement strand
TGCGCAATGGAAGCCCACGAACCGTGTCAGGTCGGGAACGAAGCAGCACTAAGAGGTGTCTTTCATGTGACGCAGGGTACCCGGGGACGAGCTTCGGGCTTGGTCAGCTTTTGAGATATTAACAGAAAAACAGAAAATATTGTGATCAATGAGGAGGTACTTAAGAATGGGAGCGAGGGAAGCTATCGAAGCAGGAAAGACCACCATAGGCATTGAGTTCGGCTCAACGAATATCAAGGCGGTGCTTATAGGCGAGGATTTTAAGGTTCTTGCATCGGGTAAGCATGGATGGGAGAACAGACTGGAAAACGGGATCTGGACGTACAGCCTGGATGATATCTGGGACGGGGTGAGAGACTGCTATGCGGAGCTGAAAAAGGATGTGCATGATAAATACGGAGTCACGCTTGCGACAACCGGAGCCATCGGCATATCAGCCATGATGCATGGATATATGGTATTTAATGAAGCGGGTGAGCTCATGGTACCTTTCCGTACCTGGAGGAACACGATAACGGGAGAGGCAGCTGATAAGCTCACGGAACTCCTGGATTTCAATATTCCGCAGAGATGGTCAATAGCTCATCTGTACCAGGCAATCCTTAATAAAGAAGATCATGTGAAGGATATCCGCACCCTGATGACTCTTTCTGAGTATATTCACTGGCAGCTTACCGGCGAGAAAGCTGCCGGAGTAGGTGAGGCGTCAGGAATGTTCCCGATAGATTCATCCATAAACGACTATGATCAGGGAAGGCTTGATAAATTTGACGATAAGATCGCCGAGTATGGTTTTCCCTGGAAGATACGCGACATTCTGCCCAAGGTGCTTGTGGCAGGGGATGATGCAGGCAGGCTTACGGAGGAGGGCGCGAAAAAGCTGGATCCGTCCGGTGATCTGGAGGCCGGCATACCCATGTGTCCCCCTGAAGGCGATGCGGGTACCGGCATGACAGCTACGAATTCCGTGGCAGTGCGCACGGGCAACGTATCTGCCGGTACCAGCTGTTTTGCTATGATAGTCCTTGAGAAGCCTCTGTCAAAGGTTTATCAGGAGCTTGACATGGTGACGACTCCTTCAGGTAAACCGGTGGCAATGGCGCATGTGAACAACTGCACATCGGATCTCAATTACTGGGTAAACATCTTTAAGGAGGTGCTCCTCCTGTCAGGAGCGAAGCAGCCGGACGATCTCTATACGCTGCTCTTTAACAAGGCTTTGACCGAGGATCCCGACTGCGCCGGAGTTCTTTCATATAATTATTTCTCAGGTGAGCCTGTGACCGGTATGGAGGAGGGACGTCCCCTGCTTGTCCGTACTCCTGACGCGAAGTTTGATCTTTCGAATCTTATGCGGTCGATACTGTATTCTGCCATGGGTGCCCTGAAGATAGGTATGGATATACTTATAAGACAGGAGCAGGTAGAGGTAGACAAGATCACCGGGCACGGTGGCTGGTTTAATTCCGGAGAAGCAGCAGCCAAGGTAATGGCGGCGGCGCTTGATATACCGGTATCTACTATGGCTACTGCAGGAGAGGGCGGTCCGTGGGGGCAGGCTATACATGCGGCATATATGATAAATAAGGAAAATGGTGAGACTTTGGATGATTATCTGGAAAATAAGGTGTTTGCTGATGCGAAGACAGTCACGACAGCACCTGACAAGAAGGATGTTGAAGGCTTTGATAAATGGCTCGCCATGTATAAGGCAGGCCTTCCGATCGAGAGGACTGCTATAGACAGTATCAAATAAGGTTTGTTAAAACCATGACAGAGGCAGCGGACAGGGATTGATCCTGTCCGCTGTCTGGTATTACTATAGTGAACGACAAAAGCATTTTGTCGTCCGCTATAGAGCCTCCGGCGGATGCGCCCGGATTTTGTGAGGAAGATGCCGCTAAAGCGGCCAAAATCCGGCGCAGGAAACGCCAAAGTAAAAAGAACTTTGTCGTTTCCTATAATTCTTATTATGGTTGAGAAAGATCCGGTTTGAACCGATAATCTATACATGAGAATTGATTTTAATCAGCTGCAGACAAAGAACATCGAGGATCCGGCGGTATCGGCAGCGCCCTGTAAGAGCGGATCTTCCAAAGGTGCGTCCAGGGCATCGGATGCATTCTCAATAAATGCTGACGGCATTCTTTTCGGACATTCAGAGGAAAATATATTATCCCGTGACAGACAAAAGAAAAAATCCGTAGCGGATCAGGCTGCGGAAGCATCTGCTATGGGAGTGCATAACCAGATGGATCAGATGCTGGTGGTAGCGCAGACCATGTCTCCCGCGGATGCAAAAGCACTTGCAGATGAGGGCTACGACATGAGTGCCATGGATCCTGCTGATGCCGTTAATTCCCTCGACAGGATGAAGGTAAAGCTTGCAGCGGCAGGAGTCAATGTAGCGGGCTATACCGATAACGTATCAGCAGACAAGGTGGCCGAGGTCACGGGACAGAGCATGAGCTCGGAGGCTCTGGCAGCTGATCGGGCGGGAATTCAGCCTGGCGGAGCAGCACCTGCCCTGGGTGCAGCCGGGGATTTGCCGGCAGTTCCCGGAGATGATATATATTTCAGCGCCGAAACGACGGATCCGGAGATAGCTAAGACCCTTACAGCTTACGATCTCCCTGTAAATGAGGATAATATGGCATCTGTCAGGGAAGCAGTAAATATGGCATCTGAGCTTAAGAGTCTGACGGACAATACCAGGCTCTTCCTTGCCTCGGAAAGCATGGAGCCTACTATAGCAAACGTGTTTACGGCAGAGTTTTCCGCAGGCAGGTTTCATATAGGAGGCAATTCGAGATATGTGGCAGATCCTACAGGCTATGTCGGCAGGGCAGGCGGCATAGAGCCGGCAGATATTTCAAAGTCCGGGGGGCAGACAGGGTTCGATCCGGAGTTTGAGCGGCAGATATCAGAGGTCATAGAGCAGGCAGGCTATGAGAGCACCCCGGATATGACGGCGGATGCGGTATCCATGATAAATGCAGGGATACCTCTGACGAAGGAGTCATTTCGGATCTATGAGGATACAAAAAGAATAGATATCCGTCCCATAAAAAAGGAGGTGATGGAGGCTCTGGCGTCCGGAGGAAGGGGGAAGGACGCATATCTTATCTCTGATTATAAAAACATAAGATCCGAGAGAGTCGCAAAGGAGGCAGCACTTTCCATGGCTTCCGAAGTGAACCGAAAAAATATAGACAGGGACCTGGCTATAGATACCGGATATCTTGAAAGAGATGTGGAGAGTCTGAGGATCAGGGAGAAGGAAGCCTTTGACCTGCTGGAGGCAACCCTTTCCGTAAAAGCTGACATTCTTAGGGCGCCTGCGGCCTTAACGGCAGGAGACGGAATACTTGACGCATTTGCTTCCATGCGAAGTGCGGCAGATGCAGGAGCAGCGGCGGTCCTTTCGGGAGAGGCAATGCCTACCCTGCGGGAAGTCCACGAGAGGGCTTCTGCCTTAACCCGGGACTATGAGCGTATGGACAGGACTTATGAGGCAGTGGGAACCGAGGTAAGAGCTGATCTTGGGGATAACATCAAAAAGGCCTTTGCCAATACGGATTTTAACGGGATACTGAAAGGGCTTGGCAGGGAGAGTACACCCTCCAACGAGAGGGCGCTCAGGATCGCTTCTTATTCACATATGGAGTTTACCGCTGAGAATATTGATAAGATAAGTGCGGCAGATGCCAGGCTTAATACCGTACTGGATAAGCTCACACCTGCAAGGGTGCTGAGGCTGATAAGAGATAATATCAATCCATTGGAGATATCGGTAAAAGAGCTTAATGATAAGCTTACGGCGTATGAGGATGCAGAGGAAGGTCCTGCAGGCGATTTCGCAAGATATCTTGTCGCAGTAAGAGACAGAGGCAATATCACCGAGGATGAGGCAACTTCGTATATCGGTATTTACAGGCTTGTAAATGCGATCAATGCCGGAGACCATAAAGCAGTGGGGGCTCTTGTTGCCAGCGGTGCGGAAATGAGCTTTTCAAGTCTGCTCTCTGCAGTGCGGACGGGTCAGAAGTCCCATGTGGATCAGTATATCGACGGAAATTTCGGCGGAATGGACGCTGCATTTTCGGAGAAAAATTCCAGGATAGACCAGATGATAAGGGCGGCCTTTTCTCCGTCTGGGGAGGGGGGCTATGAAGAACAGGGCTTTTATGAGGAAGATGCCAGGAAATTTGCAGAGGCTGCAAAGGCTGAGGCAGAAATATACAGGGCTTTGGAGGCGGCTGATATCCCGCGCAGTGCTGATAATATCATTGCCTATGAACAGCTCCTGCTTCAGGGCGGCAGCGGTTTCGCAAAAGAGCTTAATGCATCTGCTTCCGACAGGTCAAGGGACAGGATAAAAAAGGCACGTGATAAAACTCTTGATGCTATGGGAGAGGGAGATCCAGATAAGCTTAAGGAGGCCTATGATGAGATGGTAAAGGCAGAGCTTATCGGAGCGCTTGAGGGAGAGAGACTGGATATAAGGGCTCTGCAGACCAGGGATAAGGTTCTCTCCATAAAGAGCGCCCTGGCCGAAAAGGATGAATATAACGTGCCTGTGGAGTTCCGGGGAGAAATTATCAATATAAATTTGAAGCTAAGGCATGGCGAAAATCAAAATTCTGTCGATATATACTTTGAGACCGAAGATTTCGGCTCTGTCCACGCAGGGCTCCGAGTGACGGACGGGATCCGGGGAGTCATACAATGCGAAAGGACAGCAGGAGACGACTATATGAGGGAGCGTCTCGGCAATATTAAGGAAGCAGTGGGAAATGTTTCCGGGAAAAATACAGATCTTAGTGTCGGGAATATGGACATCCCCGATGATCCAAAGGCCATGGATGGCGGAAAAGAAGACAGTGCTTTGCTTTACCGTATAGCAAAAACCGTTCTCGATACGGTGCTGTCGTAAAGATTATTATTTGAGAGGAGCCATCCATGAAGATCAACAGCAATATCACGGCGTATATCACGAACAATTCATATCTGCAGAATGAGAGAAGGCT
>CACZNY010000276.1 GCA_902782655.1 uncultured Lachnospiraceae bacterium | reverse complement strand
AGACTTTAGGCAAGGTTAAGACCGATCTGGGTGATAAGTGGAAGAGCTTCGCCTTTGCGGGCTATGACGCCTGTCTTCTGGGTGATTACGACACCGTGGCCGCCTGGGAAGGATATACCAGATATCTGATCGCATCTGAGGACACTGAAGGCTGGGAAGGCTGGTATTATATCCGCTTCATTGAGACCTTATGCGAAGAGGCCGTAAAGAATAAGAATAAATTTGCAGTCAGCGAGGATATGGCACAGCTTTCGCTGGAAGCCGGGGCGCAGTGCGTGGATGACTTTGTACAGTGGTTCAGTCCCGAGGGTGTAAGCGGAAACGGGAGCGGAACTCTGGGCGTTTTTGATCTGGGTGAGGGGCGTTTTAAGACGCTGAATGATGCAATAAATAAGCTGTCCCAGGCTCTGACCGACGGTATCGAGTTGGAGCCCTTTGAGGCCTATACCCTGTATTTCAATGCAAGAAAAAGAACCAAGAATTTCAACGGGATCAAATCCGCTCATGCGGATCTCTACGGCTTTGTCACAAGCCTGAAGGCTCAGTGTGAAAGCCGCGGGATGGAGGAGGAAGGCAATAAATGGGTGAAGGATATCCATGATGCCGCAGCTGAGCTTGTCACACTTCTTGAGGATAAGAGCAACGGTCCCGTAAGGCATTTTGGCAAAGCCGGAACATATACGGCAAACGGCGAGGCAGCGCTGCTTCGCGGCATGACGATAACCTTCCCTTATACTACCGATGCAAGTGAATGGAACAATTGGTTCAAGAATAATAAGGATACAGCTGACAGGACTGCTTATAAGGACTTTAACGGTATAGTCGCATCCATAACTCATGCGGCAGGGGCTTTGAAGGAAGCATTTAATAAACCGGAGCAGACGGAAGCAGAAGCAAATGAGTATTTTAAGAATATCTTTAACACCGCAATAGAGCAATACGGTATTTCCGGCGATGTGAAGCAGGAGCTTTCCGATGTGAAGATCGCGGAGACTCTTTATAAAGAGAGAATACGGAGAAGCGATGTAGGGGTTCTGAAGATCGGCGGAGATTATTACTCCCGTAACGGTCACTGGGAAACAACGGATCGGATATATCAGCACGGGAGCTTTGCGATCAAAGCCTTTAACAGCGGAAAAGATACGGTCAGCAGGAATATATTAAGCCTGGGACTCGGGTATCTCCCGGACGGAGGATATGATGACGAGTCCGCCGAGCTTGTTAATTACGGGGGAAAGGAGAAGAACTGGTTTTATATTTCCGACGGCAGCGGGAATGATTATCCGGTAAGCATTTTTGAGTCATTTGCGGATGATAATGACGCTTTTAATGAAGAAGCCTATATTACCGTGCCGGCGATCCATTTCATAAAGGGCGATGACAACAGCTTTATCGAATGGGATAAGGTTCTCATAGATGTGGTATTTGAAAAAGGACAGAGCACGGGTAAGCTGCTGGGATACCGGACCTACAACTCGATGAGCGGAGAGATCGCCTCACGCTATTATCCGGCAAAGGATATTGATGACAAATTCTACATCATACCCATGTACGATTATGAGGAAAACATGGATTATGCCGCCGGAGCGTCATCGTTTTATAAGGTACTGCAGGATAAAACAGATCAATACATCCAGACCAAAATCCTGCTTTCGGATAATTGTATCAAAAGGGGGGAGCTTCCGGATCAGAGTGGATTCCTGAATTTGATAGTCGAGAAGTATCCGGATCTTCCCAAAGAGGCAGGTGAGGAATACAGCTGTTCCCTGGATAATTCCTACCAGATGAGGGATGTCTTTTCATATGAGTATCCGATGAGCGATACTGCCACGGATCCGAAGCAGGCGACTGTCATGCTGTACGGCATAGGCTCGGATCTTGAGCGCAGATCGCACAGACTGTCCTATGATATGACGGAGATCGTTGCAGGTCTTGCAGCGGCCTGGGAGAAGCTGGTCTCGGAAAACAAGATCACCGCCGGTGATAATCTTCCGATCAATGTGATAGCTGAGACCGGAGGAGTGAGCTATGGCTCCGGCGAACAGACCGGAGACAGGATCCTTGGAAGGATGCAGAATCAATGGGATATCAATGACAAATACAATAACAGCTATGACCAGACGAACTTTGCAAAATATGATGCGACGCTTAAGGAGATAACGAAGAGGGATATCTCTTCGTACGAGATCTTCAAGGATCTGACCTATACCGTAAGCGGAGCCAGACCGACCGAAAGCAACAGAAGCACCCTGTCGGAGGACAGGATCAGATGGAATGAGAATCAAAGATTTGAGCTTTCCTCGGGATTTTCATATACCGAGGGACCGGATAAGTCTACCCACTATATCCTTGAAGCCAGGAACAATGCTGCCATTACCGATGCAAACAGGACAAGGAGCATGACGGTGTCCGCAGGCAACGGAGTCAATGAGGAGCTTTATGACTTCGTCAGCACCACGATGGAGAACTATCCGGCAGAGCAGTATATCCTGATCTTCTGGGATCACGGCGGAGGCGCTCTTTACGGCTTCGGCTCGGATGAGAGGGCAAAGGACGATACACTGGACTCATATAATGTAGAGCAGACCTTCTCGAAGTTAGAGGATAATATACCCGAGTGGTCGGATTTCGCGTTTGTGGATTATGATGCCTGCCTTATGAGCAATCTCGAGACAGCAGAGGCCTGGAGCGATTATTCCGATTTCCTTGTAGGCTCTGAGGACAATGCCCCGGGAGACGGCCAGTACTTTATTCCATGGATCTGTGAGCTTGCGGTCAAAGCCGCAGAGGACAATCTTGACAGTAAGACTGATCTTTTTGCCAGCAGCAAGTCCATGGCTGAGATCACGAAGGCTGTTTCAAAGATCAACATAGATTCCTATAAGGATTGGTATGGAACCAGGTCAAAGGCCACTCTCGCGCTGATGGATCTGAGAAGGGATGACAATGCCAGGGGACCGATCCAGACTATGGATGATAAGATGTCAGCTCTTTCCAGAGCCCTTCTGAGCTATCTTGAAAAGGATCCCATAAAGGGCTTTGCGGCTATTTTCAGCGCACGTAAATATGGGCAGAATATGAGCTCCTTTACTTCGGGGATAGCGGATGTCAAAAACTTCGCGGCTCAACTGAAAATGGACTTCGCTGAACTTGCAGAGAAGGATCCGGTTTCCGGAAATGAGGCGAAAACCGTAAGTGAGGCGGCTGCAAAGCTTCTTGAGGATTTCCCTGACATAACGAAGAGGGATTTCGCAAAGGATAAGTATGTCTTATACCATCAGGAAAGCCCTCACTACGGTGAAGGCATAGGTGATGACACCCAGCCTTTGGGCGGCATCAGTATGTTCTTCCCGTTTGTTGACGGAAAAGAAAAATGGAGCAGCTATCTGAAGCTTTACAGGAAGCTGGTACCCGGCACCACTGCTTTCAGGGATCTGGCAGGCACCTATACTGCGATATTTGAGGCCGGGAAAAATGTGAAGGTTATCTATGATGATGCCGGAAAGTACGAAAAGGATATAGAGGTCGATGCTATCCGGGATGAGCTGAAGGACAATCTCGGCGCGGAGAAGGGCTTCGGCGTGACGGAAGGGATATATGAGAAGCTGAAAAAACTTCCCGACCTTTTGTATGATGAGACTCCAAAGGAAAGCGATCTGGATGTCTATCAGGTATATGATAATGGTGAGACATATTACCAGAACCTGCATGCCGACTGGAAGCTTCTGGATGGATATTATCAGCACGGAAACTACCACTATACGGTCAGTGACGGAAGCGTAAAGGATCTTAAGCTTGGATATCTGTCCGGCGGTTATCAGAACGGTGAAAGGGAGGAAGAGGCAAGGCTTTATAATTACGGAACGGACAACTGGATCTTCGTCGAATACCAGACGGAGGAGGGCAAAAAGGTCTATCCCGTGGCAGTCATGGATTCATTTACGGAGGATGCAAGCGGGAATACCATGCAGGATGAAATGTATCTGACCATCCCCGTGGAGTATCTTATGAAGAAGCCGGGCAAGGACGGTAAGGCTGCCTACACCTACGTTAATGAGATCCTTTTGGATGTCAACTTTAAAAAGGGAGAAGAAGAGGGCGAGATCCTGGAGTACCGGGACTTTGATATTGAAAATCCGGATGGAGCAGGCCGGTTTTACTCTATGGAGCCTCTTGATGAAAACGACATGATGCTGCCCGTCTACAATGTATATGAGACAATGATCGATACCGCGCAGAAGCCGGTCAGGATGTACAGGGACGGTGAACCTGATGCTTCGGATGATCTGGGCGTCCTTGTGGAGCCTCTGCCGATCAATAAGATAAGGGTATTCCGCGGCAAAGGTCCTGAGGGCTGGGAAAAGGCTTTGGCTGAGGAAATCCTTGATGATGATGCAGAAAAGGACAGCTACGGGCTCGATACGCCTTATATCATGAGGGATGTATTCCAAAGCGAGTACAACCTTGCTGAAAAGACAAAGATGTCTCTTGATATCCGCTGGAAACAGGATCGTGACAACAAAAAGCCGCGTCTGCCGGAGGGAAGAGAGATAACACCATCTGATTTCGAGCCTGTGGTCT
>CACZNY010000275.1 GCA_902782655.1 uncultured Lachnospiraceae bacterium | reverse complement strand
TTTCCTCATATCTGTCAACTCCGTTATATCAAAAAATCGTATTTGACCAGGCGGCTCGCTTTCCGGCCGGTATATCCGGGCAAAATTTTTTTATATTTTACGATATTCCTGCTGATATTTCAAGTTTGAGGAGAATAAGCCCGCTTTCAGGGCTTTGGGAAGCTTTTTGTCTTAAATATCAGTCTGTTCTGATATAGAGCTCTTCTGCTCCGAAATCATAGTAAAGGTCGTAATGGGAAAACACATAGTTTCTGGTGTCTTCGTCATCAAAGGCCTCCATTTCCTCGGACATGATGTAATGAGGCTTCACCACATCAAGATATTGAAGCACATTGGTCTTTATCTGCGGATTTAGATGCAGGAAATAAGGAAGATTGACCGGATAGCGGTTTGCAGGGAGCAGCTGGTTGACCTCATAGAAGATCATGCCTGATTCCAGATCGTAGATATCATTCCACTCTTCCTCCGGTACATATTGAAGCACCTGCTTGCATTCCTCCACATAGGGATCATACTGACGCGCATGCAGATCACAGTTTTCCTTGTATTTAAACTCCGTATCCGGATAATAATGGTCAAGCACTATAAGGATAAGTATTACCCAGAGCACTCTTCTCTGGATCACTATCCTTTTCTTATCCTTTCTTATCTTTCGGGGTTTTAAAGTCTCTGTCTCCTGTCCTGCCGTTTGGTCAGCTTCGTAAAGCACGGCATCAGCCGCATCTGTGGTTTCTTCCGGTGCCTCTTTAACCCCCGTTATCTCCGTTCCGGCTCCTGCGGGAGCAGCACAGTCTTCCGTGACGTTATCCTCAGCTTTTTCCACGTCCTGAATATCCTTAAGGAAAGCCCTGTTGGTCCAGTGGGCAAAAAGGGACATGACCATATAAACGAAGCAGGGCATGGTAAGCAGGAAATAATAATCATAGGGAGTCCCAAGATGCAGGAAGGCCCAGGTGATAAGTGACAGAAGTATCCCGAATATCCTTAAATAATGCTCACCCGATTTCCTGGTCGGGATGATGAGAGCCGCTATAAAGGAGGTATAGCAGATGATAAGCTTTGATTCCCACTCCCAGGAAAAGGTCTCATAATAGTCGGTGCCTCTTTTATACGCGAATATGAAGGCCGCATATATGAAGTCCTTAAAGGCATTGTTGAGCAGGAAATAAACGCACATTGGTACGAATATGATGAGAAAGCCAAGGAAGAAATAGCCTATGATCCCGGGTATGTATTTTGCCTGCTTCTTCATCACAAGCACGATGATGACGGTAATGGCCGCAGCTCCCATGGGAGCACAGGTTGTGACCTTGGAAAGAGTCATTACCGAAAAGGAGATCCCGAAGATGATGGACGGAAGGAAATATTCCTCATATTTTTCTTCCTTAAGGTACTTAAGAGCAAGGTAGATGCAGGCATAATTAAACGGAAGCATGTATTCCTCGCAGGTATTGCCTCCCCAGAAGGGTGATACCGCTACAAAGCCGGTAAGAAGAAATACTACAGCCGTCTGCCAGGGCTTGATATAAAGACGGCATATCTTCCATATGAAGATGCAGGATATGGAGGCCGCTATGCACTCTATGATAAAGATCCCAGGTCTTCCGTGATAAAAAAACTGCCCTATGGCCTCTATAAAGAAAAAGGCCGGTCCCTTAAGGTCAAAATAATCCCTGTAGGGAACCATTCCCTGGGTCATGGCTCTACCCATCATGCTGTACCATGAGGAATCATAGCCGTAGGCGTCCTTATACATGGGGCTGACCCAGCTTGCCGCAAGCAACACAAATACGCAGCCGCATAATGATACGGCTGCGTATGTTATTATAGTTTTTATAAGATCAGTCTTCGTCCGAGATGTCGACAAGTTTATCCTTCCTTGCTTCAACCTCTGCCTGCTGCACGTCGAAGGGTGCCTGCTCGTAGCGGTTGAATTCATATGAGAAATCTCCGGTGCCGCCGGTCATGGATCTAAGATCAGTATTATAACCGAAAACATTGGCCTCGGGTATCTCAGCCTCAATGATCTGTCTGCCGTTGCCTGTGGGATTCATGCCAAGCACCCTTGCGCGGCGTTTATTCAGGTCGCCCATTACGTCTCCGGTATACTTATCCGGAACATTGACCTTAAGTGACATTATGGGCTCGAGAAGCACAGGGGTAGCCTTCATGAAGCCGTCCTTGAAGGCCATCCTCGTAGCCATCTTAAAGGACTGCTCGGAGGAATCTACCGGATGGTATGAGCCGTCATAAAGCACGGCCTTCACGCCTACAACGGGATATGCCGCAAGAGGTCCTCTGTCTATGGAATCATTAAGTCCCTTTTCCACTGCCGGGAAGAAGTTCTTGGGAACCGAGCCTCCCACTACCTCTTCATCAAATTCAAAGGCCTTTGAATTGTCTCCCAGAGGACTGAAGCGCATCTTAACGTGTCCGTACTGGCCGTGGCCTCCGGTCTGCTTCTTATACTTGCCTTCCACATCGGACTGTCCGATGATGGTCTCCCTGTAGGCTACCTTGGGCTTGCTTAAGATGATATCAACCTTGTAATCGGAAAGAAGCTTTGCCTTCACTACATCAAGATGCTGGTCTCCCATACCTACGAGAAGTGTCTGGCGGTTCTCGGCATCGTTTATATTCTTAAGGGTGAGATCCTCGGTGCACATCTTCTGCAGAGCCTGCGAAAGCTTGTCCACATCGCCCTTGTTGACAGGCCTGTATCGCATGGGATTGTAGGGCACAGGCAACGGGATCATGGCGTAATGTATGGGATTAGCCTTGGTCGAAAGCGTATCTCCTGTCCTGGTCTGGTCAAGCTTTGAAAGCGCTCCGATATCTCCTGCATGAAGCTCTCCTATCTCACTTGTCTTGCTTCCGCATATGGTATAGAGCTTGGATATCTTTATCTCCTGATCCCTGGAATCATTGTAGAGCACATCTCCCGTCTTGATGACACCGGAGGCAACCTTGATGATGCTGTACTTTCCGATGAAGGGATCGACTATGGTCTTCCATACAAAGGCTGACTTCGTCTTACTGAAATCATAATTTGCCTCAAAAACCTCCGAGGTCTTGGTGCTGATGCCGGCGAACTTCCTTCCCTGAGGTGAAGGCAGATACTTCACTATATCATCGAGCAGCGTATATATACCCTGTACAAGAGTATTTGATCCGCAGCAAAGCGGTACTATGGTTCCGTCGCAGACCGACATGTGAAGAGCGGCTCTTATCTCGTCATCAGAGAAGGTCTCTCCGCCGAAATACCTCTCCATGAAGTCTTCCGAGGTCTCGGCAACAGCCTCCATGAGGGCTTCCTTATAGGAGGCCAGATACTCTGAAAGATAATCAGGTACATCGCACTCCTCAGCCTTATTCTGGGCATTCCATTTATATCCCTTTTCGGAAACCACATTCACATAGCCCACATACTTCTCGTTTTCCCTTATGGGGAAATTGAAGGGAGCTATCTTCTTGCCGTAAAGCGCTGTAAGCTCCTCAAGTATATTCCTGAAGGAAGCGTCATCTATGTCCATATTTGAGATATAGAAATATCTGGGGATACTGTATTTCTCGCAAAGATCCCAGGCTTTTTTCGTTCCGGGCTCTATGCCTGATTTTCCGTTAATCACTATGATGGCGGATGCGGCGGCTGAAAGAGCCTCCTCTACCTCACCCACGAAATCAAAGAAGCCGGGGGTATCGAGGACGTTTATCTTGGTATCCTCCCATTCAAGTGGGATCACCGATGTGGAAATGGAGAATTTCCTCTTCTGCTCCTCTTTGTCAAAGTCGCTGATGGTATTGCCGTCATCGACCCTGCCAAGCCTTGTGGTCATGCCGGAGATCAGAGCCATTGCCTCTACAAGGCTTGTCTTTCCTGCTCCGCCGTGCCCCAGGATAGCTACGTTACGAATCTTGTCAGTTGTGTAGACCTTCATTTGCAAATCCTCCATAAGAAATTAATAATCTTTCGCGCGACGTAAAATGCACCGTCACACCGTGTACAATTTTACCAAAAAACAGGTGATTGTACAATGAGCAATGTAAAAACTGCACAGTTTTCTGAAAGGCAAAACCTGCGGCAGCCCCTTATCAGAGCCCATCCGCAGGTTTTCCGGTGAAGTCTTTCCTTTTACAGATCTGTCTGCTGCTTTACCGCAACCTTATTTTACCCCGGTCCGGTCAAAGCCTCCCGTCGTCTTATTCCAGAAGCCCAGATAGGTATCCTTATCGGTCTTTGCTGCCGTGATCTTAAATTTTACTGTCTTTGTGCCGCTGTAGTCTCCCTTGCCCAAAAGCAGAGCCGATGCAGTTCCTTTTTTGATATTATTTATATAGCAGGCTATCTCATAATCCCTGCCCTGTACAAGCTCTGTCCCCGAGGCATCCCTGAGTACGATCTTATCATCACAGGTTATCTCAGCTCCCGTGTAAGCCTGATCAGGTATCTTATCCGCCTTCATCTTATTAAGATCCTTTATATCGGCCTTATTCTTTAAGAGCCTGTAGGTTGCCGTAAGCCTTCCTTCATAGGTTCCTGCGGATCCGGGCTCTATGGTCACTCTTATAAGATCCCCGTCCTTTACGGCCTTCATATCCTTTGCCGAAGACTTTGAGGTTATCTCCATACCGGCAGTTACGTCATAATACTCCTTAATGGTGTAGTCGGTCTTTGCCTTAAGAGCGATACCGTCTGCATCATATATCTTAACCTTTGCCTGATAAGCGCTGCCCTTCTTACCTGATTTCCAAAGAAGGTCGGGAATGCCGGCAGTCAGATCCGAAAGCTGTCCTGCCTTTATCTCAAACTCTTTGGCAGGAGCCTTGCCTTTGAAGTTGCCCTGTCCGGTAACGGTGACAGTCGGCTTTTTGCTTCCGTTCACTGCCGTATTATTTCCGTAGGTAAGCTTATAGTCGACTCCCTCACGGAGCGTCCATACATTTTTGCCGTCATCATATGTGACTATGACCCACGGCTTTGCTCCGCCCGGACGGTAGACTGCTGCTTTTTCGCAGTCTATGCCAAGACCGCCCGCCATGGAGATGTCCTTTGCCGTGATCTTAAAGGTGGCCTTTACCCCATCCTTATAATCAGTGCCGTTTCCCGTGACAAATACGGTGGCCGTACCTGCATCAAGGTTTTTACTGTAGGTTACATGGCACCTGCTTATGTCTACAGGGGTTTTATCCTTAAGTGTTACTGTGGGAACAGGAGTTACCGCAGATCCCGTATATTCCTGAGCCGGTATCTTCGTGATCTTTGCGCCCTTAAGCGAAACGGCATTGGCGCTTGGAGCAGGTGCAGCCACTATTTTGAAGCTCTGGCTCACCTTTCCGCTGTAATTTCCCTTTCCTGTCACTGTAATAAGCGCATTATCACCTACTGCTTTATTGTCCTTATAGGAAACAGTGTACTCCCTGCCAAGACGAAGCTTCATCGTATCATAGTAGACAGAAACTTCAGGCTCGACCGGAAGACCCTCATAGGTATACTCGGCTTCAAGCCCGTCTATCCAAAGCTTCCTTCCGCTGGTCTCCTTCTCCTCAGCGGCTTCCTCCAGCTTCTCAAGCTTCTCCTCAGCAGTATTTCCGCTGACGCCGTTTCCGCTGACGTTTGAAAGGTCTGAGGCTGTTATGACCACATACGCTGCAGCGTTGCAGCTTACAGGATTTTCCCTGTCTTCAGCGGTTACGGTGATCTTCGCCTTTCCCGCTTTATCTGCCAAAACCCTTGCGCTGCTTCCGTCATTTGAAGGGATGAGCGTAAGGATGCCATCCGCCGGTGTACCGTCCTCAAGCTCTGCCTTCCAGATGAAATCTGCGCTCACACCGGAAGGAGCTGTA
>CACZNY010000274.1 GCA_902782655.1 uncultured Lachnospiraceae bacterium | reverse complement strand
CTCCGCAGATCGGAGCTTGAGGCTGCGAATGAAAAGGCAAAGGTGGTATCGGAGATATCCACCTTAGCGGATGCCATAGCCTCCATCGCAAGCCAGATCGACCTGCTCTCGCTCAATGCTTCTATAGAGGCTGCAAGGGCAGGAGAGGCAGGAAGAGGCTTTGCAGTGGTGGCATCGGAGATCAATAATCTCGCTACCGACACGAATGAAGCCGTAGTAGAGATAAAGAAGACCATAGACAGCGTACAGCAGGCATTTACCGATCTGTCTGCAGGAAGCAATAAGCTCCTTGATTTCGTGACCGATACGGTTACTCCCGACTATGAGAATTTCGTGACTGTGGGCAAGCAGTACGGCGATGATGCCGAGCTCTTCGGACAGCTGGCTACCCGCATACAGGATATGACGGAGAATATAAAGAATTCCATGAACGAAGTGAACGAGGCCGTATCAAATATCGCCGAGAGCACACAGGAGACCTCCTCCCACAGCGCGGATGTCACAAGCTCCGTGGACAGCGTGGCGGAGGCCGTGGACAGTGTGGCAGAGCTTGCTACGGATCAGCAGCATACGGCAGGAGCTCTTACAGAGATAGTAAGCCATTTCAAATTAGGATAAGGATAACAAAACATGTCGGAAAGCGTATTGCATAGACTGAAGTCCATGGCTTCGGATGCTGAGAGGGTTCAGACGGAGCTCCTCTTATCCCTTGTCAAAAGGAATGCCGATACGGAATACGGCAGGAGGTTTGATTTTTCGGGTATTGATTCTCTGGAGGATTACAGGAGGAGAGTTCCCCTTACCTCCTGGAAGGACTATGACAATGCGGTATCACGGATGATACAGGGAGAGGATAATATCCTCACCTCCGAGCGTATAGTCTATTACTGCATAAGCTCAGGCCTTGCGGATGAGCCCAAGTTCATACCTCTTACCTCGGCGGACATTAATACCCAGAAAAGGTATTCCATTGACTGCGTTAATGAGACCATTGAGGATTATTTTAACGCGGCCGGGACCGGTATTTCGGATAAGCATATATTCTATATAGGAGAGTTTTTCAGAACCGGGATGCCTGACGGGACTATGAGCGGTGTCCGTACAGGCGCTCCCTACCGGCTTCTTGAAGAAAGCGGAGAGCTTGATTTCTCAGCCTTTACGGCGCCCAAGGAGGTTTTATTCCCCGAAAAGCTTGATGACATGCTTTATATGAAGCTGAGGTTTGCCCTTGCGGACAGGGCAGTGAATGCCATCCACGGGATCTTTGTCAATAAGATAGTGGGTCTTTTGGAGCACCTGCAGAAAAACTGGGATCAGTACCTGGAGGATATCTCCACAGGAAGGGTTTCTGAGCATTTCAATATCAGTGACGAATGGAAGGAATATATCGAGAGCAGGCTTCCTGCAGATCCGGAGCGTGCCCGGGAATTAAAGAGCATAGTGCCGGGAGACGGTGAAAAGCTTGCGCTTAAGATATGGCCGGGGCTTAAGTATGTTTGTGTATCCGGAGGCGGCATTTTTGCAAGATACATGAACCGGCTTAGGAAGTATACCGGACCTGACATACCGGTTCATTATTTCGTTTATTCTACAGCAGAAAGCAATCTGGCAGTAGCCCTTGATATGAATACTGCTGACAGGTATACGCTTATCCCCGATGCGGCCTTCTTTGAGTTCCTTCCGGTCGGCGCGGGGAGGATGACTGAGCCCTTAGCCTCCTGGGAGGTGAAGAAGGGAGAGGAATACGAGCTCTACGTCACGACCCTTTCGGGGCTTTACAGATACTCCGTACAGGATATAGTGAGGATAGAGGATTTCTATGGCAATATGCCCGTCATCAGCGTATCCTACAGGACGAACCAGATAATGAATCTGGCCGAGGAGCATCTGACCACGAGACAGATGGCTGAAGCCTGTGACGAGCTTGGAAAGCGCATGGGCACAAGGGTCACCGAATACTGCATGGATGCCGATAAGGAAGGAGAGCTGCCGAGATATACAGTCTATATTGAGACGGAGATGGGCAGATCGAATAATGATGCGAAGTGCTCAATGGTGCTGGATGCCATACTTAAGGATCATGTAAGCGCATATGAAAAGGCCCGGTCCTCGGGTAGGCTCGGACAGCCCTTTGTGATCACCTTAAGACGGGGCGTTTTCAGATCCTTCGGAGCATATCTTTCAAAGAACGGCTACAGGATGGAGCAGAACAGACCGCTCAGGATAATATCGAATGATGATCAGAGGGAGTTTTTCAACAGAAAATCAGCCTTATAAAAATCTTGTTTCGTTTATAACACTAAAAGTGATATTATAGGACTATCTATTTCCAGCAGGGGGTAATTTGCAATGTTTGGTTTTGGCGCAATGATAGACAAGTTAAAGAGAAATCCGAAGACTATAGTGCTCACAGAGGGTACTGATCCCAGGGTTTTGGAGGCCGCATCAAGGCTTCTGGCGAGCAACTTCCTTAAGCCCATCCTTTTGGGAAATGAGGGGAAGATATTAAAGGCCGCCGAGGACGCGGGATACAATATAAGGGGAGCCGAGATAATCGAGCCCAAAAAGTATGAAAAGCTTAATGACATGGCGAATGAGTTCTACGAG
This sequence comes from uncultured Lachnospiraceae bacterium, assembly GCA_902782655.1. GTDB lineage: Bacteria > Bacillota > Clostridia > Lachnospirales > Lachnospiraceae > NK4A144. Next base: position 203 of record CACZNY010000274.1, on the reverse strand, counting down.
CTCAGGAAGAGTAAGGGGGTTACCCTTGAAAAGGCTCAGGCTACCATGCTCGAATACAATTATTTCGGCACAATGCTGGTGCATATGGGGCTTGCAGACTGCCTGCTCGGAGGGGCCACCTATTCCACGGCGGATACGGTGCGTCCTGCTCTGCAGATAATAAAGACCAAGCCCGGCAACAGGATAGTATCCTCCTGCTTCAT
>CACZNY010000273.1 GCA_902782655.1 uncultured Lachnospiraceae bacterium | reverse complement strand
TTTTTGGAGGAAATAAAATGACTATCTCACAGAATAAGGAAGGAAGCAAGCTTACTATAACTCTTGAGGGAAGACTGGATACTACTACGGCTCCCGAGCTTGAGACAGAGCTTAAGACCGCACTGGACGGTGTTACGGAGCTTGTATTTGATATAAAGGATCTCGCATATATCTCATCCGCAGGACTCAGGGTTCTCCTTTCTGCTCAGAAGGTTATGAATAAGCAGGGATCCATGGTCATCCGCGGCGCGAGCGAGGAGGTCATGGAGATCTTTGACGTTACCGGATTTGTAGATATTCTTACAATTGAATCGTAAGGTTTTCGGTTTATAGGAAGTGCAGTGTTGATCAGATGATCAGGATTCCTTCATAGTGCTCTTATAATATGCAGACTGAAGATATATTTATCAGGCGAACCTATAGGAGATTCCTGACACCGACCATATTGGCTCTTTTAGGGACGACTTTTTCGTCCTTCGGAAACACACTTCTGGCAGGTAATTTTTTGGGGAAAGAGGTGCTGGCAGCGATGAACATCCTGTCCAGCTTCACTTTCCTTTTTGCTATGATAGGATGCCTTATTTCTGTGGGGGCGATGGTAAGATCCTCCATTGCAATAGGAAGAGAGGATTACAATACAGCCGGCAAATATGAATGGCTTTCACTCGTGCTGTCCGTTGCTGTCCCCCTGATCATAGCCATCCCGTGTCTGATTGGCTACAAGGGTCTTTTTGCCCTGCTGGGAGGAGATGAGGAGGCATATGTCATTGGAGCCGTCTACGGCCGGCTTGTCATTGGCTTTGGCTTCCTGAATACTCTTATGTATTTTCCTTTCAATTTCCTGAGAATGATAGGAAGAGGACGATATGGCATGTATTCCTACGGGGTGATGGGGATACTGGATGTCATTCTGGTATATTTTTTCCTGAAGCTCGGGATGGGAGCCGCGGGTGTGGCATTGGGCTATATTATATCAATGGCCGTCGCCAACGCCATGGGACTTTATTTCCTTTTCAAAAAGAATAACCAGTTCAGCCCGATAAGACCTCAAAAGAGAGATCTTCTTATGATGATCATCAGTATCATAACCTTTGGAAGTGCGGCTGCGCTTAATAACCTCTGCAAGCTGATCAGGACAGTTTTGCTGAATCTGCTTATATCGAAATATCTGGGGAAGAGCGGTCTGCAGAGTCTTGCCGTGGGATGTTCGATAATTAATCTGGCATCAGCATCTGTCACAGGCTTCGGTCAGGCTGTTTCGCCGATCATAGGTGTGCTGTTTGGCGAGAGGGACAGGAAAGGCCAGCGGCAGGCGGTCAATATAAGCATTTTCTATGCCATGATTTTCCACGCAGCACTGGCCATACTGCTTTTTATCTTTGCAGCGCCCCTGGCTCAGGCATTCGGTATCACCGGAGCAGATCATATAGCTGATACAGCACTTCTGATCCGCCTTGTCGGACTTAGCTTTATTCCTGCATCGGTTGTGAATGTGCTCATCTATTATTATACTGCTATAGGGCAGAACAGATGCGCCCTTATCCTTACCTCCATGCATGCTCTGGTACTGGTGGTCGTACTTTGCGCCATTCATCTGCAGTTTGACCGCTCGGCATGGTACGGTCTTGCATTCATCTTTGCCGAGATACTGGATTTCGTTGTTATGGTGATAGTCACCAGAGTGATAGTGAAGCACCATTCGGACCTGGAGGGCACTCTGCTTGAGCATAAGGTATATGCGGAGAAATTCTTTTCCACCGTTTCCGACGGAACGGAAGAAGGGGCAGTGGAAACATCGGGACAGGTGGTGGGCTTCTGTGAGGAAAACGGCGTATCTCCCGCGCTTTGCATGAAGCTTCCGCTGGTGGTGGAGGAGCTTTTGGTAGTACTTGCAAGACATTGCTTTGCGGGATCGTCTGCCAAGATCGATGTGAGAATATCCCTGGTGGGAGAGAATGTCATAATGAGGCTTCGCTGTGAGGGGGCTACCTTCAATCCGGTGGAATGGTATATGGAGAGAAAATCCGTGCTGTCTCCTGAAGACTTTATGATGGATGAGTGCTTCGGAATGAAGGTGGTGGAGAAGCTGGTGACTGATGTAAAATATACCAACAATTTCGGAGCAAATAATCTGATAATCACGATGGGAAATAAGAAATCTAAATGAAAACGGAAATACAGGAAAAAGAGGTAACACTGATCCATCATAAAAGCAATGAGCAAAAGACCTTTGTGATGAGGCAGTTTGCCCCGGGGGAAGAGGATGCTGTATTAGAATGTATTACAGAGGAATACGGAGATACATATTACCGAAGGGAGTTTTATGATAAATATAAGCTGAGGCAGATGACAGAGAGCGGATCCCTTCTTTTATTCCTTGCATGGTGCGGTGATGACGTGTGCGGTATGCAGACCATCATTTCCTACGAGCCTGAGGAAACAAGGCTTGAGGCGGCATCGCAGATATTCAGAAAGATCTACAGGGGATACGGGCTGCCATTTGAGCTGGTAAAATATACATATGAGGTGGCAGGATCATTAAAACCAAGCTGTATCTATGCCTCTACCGTTCTTTTTCATAAGATAACACAGACCATGTGTGAAGAGGTGGGCATGATACCCGTGGCATTCAATTTCGGAAGCCACCTTACTTCAAAAATGCACAACAGCTTCGCCCTTGGAGCCAGCGAGAAATACGGGCAGGCTATCCTGATCCTTCCGGTAGACAAGACTGATGCAGGAGATGTTTACATACATAATGAAATAGCGGAGTCTGTGGAAAGACTGTATCGGAATCTCGGAGTAGCCTATAATATCATCAGCAGTAAGACTCAGAATGACTGCAGCGAGATCCCTTTGGAGTCAGAGCTTAAAATATCGGTAAACGAAAGAGAGCAGAGCATAAGCATCAAGGTATACGCTATAGGACAGGATCTGATGGACAGGGTAAGGGAAGTAAAAAAAGAGTATTCCGGGGAATACTGGACTATTCAGCTTATCCTTCCCGTGGATAATGCTTCAGCGCTTACGGCATACGAGGGTCTTAGAGAAGAGAAGTTCTTCTATGCAGGTATCAGGCCCTTGTGCTCTGAAAAAGAACAGATATTTATGCAGTATACAGGGAATGTGTATTTTGACTTTGATGATTTCAAGCTTACTGAAGGATTCAGGCTGCTGCTTAAAGATATATTAAAACAATACGGAGGATAAAACATGAAGAGAAGAAAATCCCTTGGAACTACGATCATGATTGCGATGACGTCTCTGGTTGTGATCACCCTGATAATAGTGAATGTGGTCATAGTACTCAGGATGAGGTCAGTCCAGAATGTCATCGTTGATTATAACGGCAAGCTCGGTGATAAGGCCACTGAGATTTCATCAACGACAATGGAGGACGAAGTCACGAACCGCCTGATGCAGATAGCTACAAGCAAAGCTGCTATAGTGGATTCAAATTTCGGACACTTCAAGTCTTCTGTAGAGCTTCTGGCACAGGATGCGACATATCTGTATGAGCATGCGAATGAGTTCGGGCGGGTGGATGTCCCGGAGCCTAAGGCTGAGAATGACGGAAAGCTGGTGGTGCATCTGACTCACAGCGAAAAGACGGATATGTCAGATCCTAAAATACAGGATGAGATCGGGCTTTTGGGGAATGAGCAGAACACACTCCTTTCAACTCATACCGGCAATCCCTCCATGGCTAAATGTTATATAGCTACGGAGAGCGGACTTATGATAGAGGCAGACAAAGCTTCCTCGGATAAGCTTAATGAGGACGGAAGCGTAGCCTTCTATGAGGCTTTAGAGCGTCCCTGGTACTATGAGACTGAGGGTGCGGGGAAAACGCATTTTACAAATGTTATACCGGAAGCCAGCGGAAAGAGGATAGGTATGATGTGTGGATCACCTATCACGAATAAAGGCAGGTTCATGGGTGTGGCATGCGCGGGAATGTACCTTGATGATGTAAATGAGCTGGTTAATGCTACGGATCTCGGAGAGAACGGTATAGCGTGTATAGTAAACAATAAGGGACAGCTTCTTTTTTCATCGGACAAGAGCGGTATCCTGACCGTCACAAAGGAGACAGCTGATTTTGACCTGAGAGAGTCGGAGAATAAGGAGCTGGCTACCATGGTCACGGATGCTTTGGCCGGTATGGACACCTACCGTCTCATCAACTATAACAATGAGAATTACTATGTGGCATTTGCTGATATGGAGACTGTAGGATGGGCGTTTATCATCATGCTACCGGAAAAGACGGTAATGGCTTCCACTACTGAGCTTGTGGACAGCCTTTCGGTGATCACGGAAGAGACAGAGAGCGCCACGGAGAGATCCTTCAAAAGCATGTTCTTTACTGTCATGAGCATAGGTCTTCTTGCCCTGATCATAGCGGCTGCTACAGCCTATTATATGTCAAGATCCATCGTTGCACCCGTGCAGAAACTCACCGTAAAGGTCAGTGATATCGAAGGAGAGGATCTTGACTTTAAGTGGGAAGAAAATACCGGGGATGAGATACAGACACTTGCGGAATCCTTCGGAAACATGACGGAAAGACTGAAGCGGTATATCGAAGAGATCACAACCGTAACTGCAGAGAAAGAGCGTATCGGGGCGGAGCTTAATGTCGCGACACAGATCCAGGCCGATATGCTGCCCAGGATTTTCCCGCCTTTTCCTGAAAGGAAGGAGTTTGATATCTATGCCAGCATGGATCCCGCCAAGGAGGTGGGAGGAGATTTCTATGATTTCTTCCTGATAGATGACGATCATATAGGGCTTGTCATGGCAGACGTTTCGGGTAAGGGAGTTCCGGCTGCCCTCTTCATGGTTATAGCCAAGACACATATCAAAAACCGAGCGATGATGGGGGGCACTCCATCAGAGATCCTTGCTTATGCCAACGACCAGCTGTGTGAAGGAAACGAGGCTGAGCTTTTCGTCACAGTATGGATGGCGATCATCCAGATCTCTACAGGAAAGGGCGTGGCGGCCAATGCCGGTCATGAGCACCCGACCATCAAGAGAAAGGGAGGAAAGTTCGAGCTTGTGGAATACAGGCATTCTCCTGCAGTGGCTACCATGGAGGGAATACGCTTCAAGGAGCACGAATTCGA
>CACZNY010000272.1 GCA_902782655.1 uncultured Lachnospiraceae bacterium | reverse complement strand
TTCCTACAACATTATACACCTTTTTGCTTATTTTTTAACGACTTCTTGAAGGCTTTTCCGACTTTTAGTCATACGACTCCCTCAAAGACCGTTTCAGCCGGTCCCGTCATGTATACACAGTCATCCCCTTCATCCCATTTTATATCCAGATCGCCCCCAAGAAGAGACACCCTCACCTGCCTTTCGGTAAGGTCATTGAGAACGGCTGCTACGACAGAAGCACACGCTCCGGTTCCGCAGGCCATCGTCTCTCCGGATCCTCTCTCCCATACTCTCATCTTCAAATGCGACCTGTCCACCACGTTATTAAATTCCGTATTTACCCTGTCAGGAAAGATAACATAATGCTCAAATAATGGTCCTAAATCCGACAAATCCACGTTTTCCACAGGGTTATCAACAAAAATAACACAGTGCGGATTCCCCATTGACACACAGGTGATATTGTAATCGTTATTTTCGATATCGATCGGTATGGAAATTATGGGTTTCGAATCATCACGACCGTTCATAACCACAGGTATATTTGATGGCTCCAAAACAGGTTTTCCCATGTTTACAGTGGCACCTGTTGCGATTCCGTTTTCCGTCCTGAGCTCAAGTCTTTTTACCCCCGCTCCTGTAAGGATATCCACGCTGGTCCTGTCAGTAAGACCATGATCATAGACGTATTTTCCCACGCATCTGATGCCGTTTCCGCACATAGTCCCCCTGGAGCCGTCTGCATTGTACATCTCCATTTCAAAGTCGGCCTTATCCGTCGGATTTATGAATATAAGCCCGTCAGAGCCTATGCCCTTATGCCTGTCTGACAGCCTTTTTGCAAGCTCAGGCTTATCCCCGTCCGACACCGGATCGGTACCGGTGTAGACGTAGATGTAGTCATTACCACAACCGTGCATTTTTGTAAACTTCATGTTTCTATTCCTCCTTACTTCCCCGGGGTCCAGATGCGCTCAGCGCATCTAAACGGACCCCAAAATGAGCCAAAGGGCTCATTTTGCATTATTATTATAATATTTATCTCCACGCCAGCATCACCATTCTCGCAGCCTCCACAAGCCCTGTGCCTGTATCCATACTGGTCTTCTGCAGATAACGGTGCGCCTCCTCCTCAGACATATTATTACGCTCTATAAGTATAGCCTTTGCCTCATCTATGACATCCTGCTCCTCACGGGAACGTTTCCTGGGGACAGCCTTCCGCCTCTTCCTCCGCCTCTCCGCCGCCTCCGCCATCATGGACAGGGTATCCACCAGATCACCCGCTTTAACAGGCATCTCCACGCAGACTACCCCCTCTCCCGCAGCATCCTGAAGGTTGGCTCTGCCCGCTACCAGCATCATGTCGATATGCTCAGGCAGCTCCTCCTTCAGCTCGTTATACATCATGTCCGGAAATTTATAGCCGCAGACCACGATACCGTCGCTTATATCATCAAGCGCCGCCATCACCTGCGCCCCCGTGGTACAGAGGGCACTGACCTTAAACCCTGATCTGATCAGCAGGGCTTTTATCATCTGAGCATTTTCTTGCTTTGGAAAAGCAACGATGATGCTTATCATCTTCAGATCTTATATAGATATTCGTCCACTTCCCATTGGGATACATGAGCCAGATAGTCGGAAAACTCTGCTTTCCTGGCCTCGATATATTTTTCTGCCAGATCAGGACCCAGCACTCCCTTTATCAGATCATCCCTTATAAGGGCTTCCAGAGACTCTCCGAGAGACATCGGCAGCGTCCTTATTCCTCCCGCTTCCCTCTCTGACGCGCTCATTTCGAATATATTCCCCTCTGCAGGCTCTCCGGGCTCTGTTTTTTTCCTTATGCCGTCAAGTCCCGCCGCAAGGCAGACAGCAAGCGCAAGGTAAGGATTGGCCGATGAATCAGGACACCTGAAATCTATCCTCGTATGCTCCTTCATATCAGAGGGTACGCGGATAAGCGCCGTGCGGTTGGTAAAGCTCCAGGCCTTATATACCGGAGCCTTGTCATTAACGGGATTCAGTCTCTTATATGAATTTACCGTAGGATTGGTAACGGCAGTCAGGGCATCCACATGGGACATGAGGCCTCCTATGAAATAACGCGCCTCATCAGACAGCCCGTCCCTTGAGCTCTCGGAATAAAAGATATTTCTGCCCTCCTTATTCAATGAAAAATTCAGATGCATCCCGGAGCCGTTCAGATCATTCCTGGGCTTCGGCATGAAGGTCGCATGCAGGCCGTGCCGTCTGGCTATGGTCTTTACCGCAAGCTTAAAGGTCTGTATGTTGTCCGCCGTCTTAATTCCCTCGTCAAACATGAAATCTATCTCATGCTGGGCAGGAGATTTCTCATGCTCCGAGGAAATGATATCAAAACCCATGTCCTCAAGCATAAGCACTATGTCACGTCTGGCATTCTCTCCCGTATCCAGGGGTGCCAGGTCAAAGTACCCCGCCTTTTCAGAGGTCTCCGTGGTAGGATTGCCGTTTTCGTCCGTATTAAACAGGAAAAATTCGCACTCAGGCCCCACCTCGAAAATATACCCCTCCTTCAGCGCTTCCTCCTGTACCTTTTGAAGCACATATCTGGGATCCCCCTCGAAACGCTCTCCGTCAGGCCTGTATATGTCGCAGATAAACCTTGCGACCTTCCCCGTCTGAGGCCTCCAGGGGAATGTCACAAAGGTGGAAAGATCCGGATGCAGGTACATATCCGATTCCTCTATCCTTGCAAAGCCCTCGATAAGCGAGCCGTCAAAAAGACACTTGTTATCCATGGCCTTCTCCAGCTGATTCCTGGTCACGGCCATATTCTTCATGGTGCCGAACATGTCCGTAAACTGGAGCCGTATGAACTCTACGTCCTCTTCTTCCACATACCTGATTATCTCGTCCTTTGTGCAGATGCGCATACAAGCCTCCTTATCATTCCTCTTCATCTTCCTCAGCTGTACGGTTTATAGTAGCGGAATATGTATTAACAGGCAGGTCAAAGTTCACGGCCTGATCCTCCAGTATCGTGATAAGCTCGGATACATTATCCTTTGTCACGTACATGCCGAAGCCCTCCGCCAGAAGCTTTTCATCGGTCTTCCCGTTATATATGCAGTCTATGATCCTGTCCCCCACTGCCGGACAGTAGTGGGAAGTCTCATAATAATTAGAATAATCAAGGGTGATATCATTAAAGCCGGAAAAATTCCAGTAGGGAGTGATCTCAGCCAGCTCCTCAAGGAAAACAAGATACCCGTTATCAATATCCTTCGCATAGGTAAGGGCATTCACGGGATTGGTAAAGACCCTCAGCCTGATATCATACTCCTCACAAAG
>CACZNY010000271.1 GCA_902782655.1 uncultured Lachnospiraceae bacterium | reverse complement strand
TCACTGTTTTGATACAACGACGCCCAAAGTCAAATGGCTTTTTGAACAAGTTCAAACGCCATTTAGACTTTTGGCGTTTGTATCATACATATGCAGATAAACAGTTCCTGATCGTTAGATATATCTAATCTGTTTTACCATGACCACACAGCTGAAAATATAGTATGTGAATAATTCATGCTCGTAATAACTTCTTGACAGGTTAGAGGTAACTAACTATAATCAGAACAGATTTTTAGAAGTCCCAAAGATAAAGGAGAATAGATCATGGAACTGGAATTGGGGGATGTACAAACGACCGCTCTGATCCCGCTTGCAGTAAAGGCGAATGAGACAATGCGTGATAATGCGCGCATCAGGGATGATAAGGCAGTAGAGATCATAAAGGCATTGAAGATAGACACAAAGCAGTATGACAGGTTCATGTCCCATGAGGGCGTGATAGCACGGACCATAATGCTGGATAAGAAGCTGAAGGAAATGATCAGAAAAGAGCCCGATATTGTAATAGTGAATATCGGGGCAGGCTTCGACAACAGGTTTTCACGGGTGGATAAAGGCAGGATCCGCTGGTTCGATCTGGATCTCCCGGATGCTATTGCTGCCCGGAAAAAGGCATTTCCCGAGCAGGAGAGAGTGACAATGATAGCGGGGAGCGCACTCGAGGACGGATGGAGTACGGTAGTAAAGGAGGCAGTCTCCGGAAGAGAAACCAAACCTGTATTTCTTGCCGAGGGTCTTTTCATGTATTTCACAATGGATCAGATAAAGGACTTTCTGAATGTGCTGAAGAACAACTTCCCGGATGGAGGCACCCTCATTGCAGAGCAGAACAATAAATACATGGTTAAAAATGAGAAGTATCACGATACGGTAAAGAATACCAAAGCTCATTTCATGTCAGGAACTGACTCCGGGCAGGAGATAGCCGATCTTGTACCGGGCTTTACTCTGACAGAGGAACACAGCTTCAACGAAGAAATGAAAAAATACAGCATACGCGGTAAACTGTTTGCCCTGCTTTTTCCGAAAATGAATGACCGGTGGGCAACTTTTACATGGTAAATTCAGAACAGCCTCCCGTATTCGCAATCCGGGCTATGGCTCTGCTTCATTCCGAGATCGAGCAGCATCAGTCATTGACCTATATTTTGGCTTTACCACGGCAAAGATAAGAAAGATACTTCAGGATCAGAATATGTGGCTGACCCTGACAGGAATAGTACTCGGCACCCCATGCGGTATGTGGCTTGTAGCCATGCTCTTCGGCACCATGCCCGAGTCAATGGATTATATAGCTACATACAGGATCAATTCATTCATCTATACCGCGGCAGGAACCTGTGCGCTGTCGTTCGCGGTAAACAGACTTCTGTCCGGAAAGGTAAAGACCGTGGATATGGTCGATGCCCTGAAAGGTCAGGAATAAGCAGATTTCCGATACCTTCTCTATTCTTGACACCTATTGATGTCACGGCTTTACTGAAAATGATTTTTGTGATAGTATGACATCACTTGATCAGGTGCATGAGGAAGCTCTGAGCCGGTCGGCTCAAACTGATCCCAAAATACGAGACACAAAACACACAGATTAACGTTGTATCTATTTCCATATTTATATTATCTGTTTTTCTTTCAGTGTCACGCTTCCTGTGCGTCTGACCGGGCAGATGTTGTTATTTTATTCTTTCACAGGAGGTAAAGCTATGGCTGAGATCAAAAAGGACAGCAGCATCAAAAAAAGTATCGCAAACAGCAGGACACAGGACAGCGCGGCAAAGCTTATATTCGGGAATAACAGGCTATGCTCCCAGTTCCTCAGGGATTACTCCGGCATCGAGCTTCTAAAGGACGTGCAGGAGGAGGACATAGAGGATATGACCACGAGATATATCCCCATGTTTACTGAGGAGAGGGATTCGGATGTGGTAAAAAGGGTCAGGCTTAAGAATGTCGAAAGCACGGCAGGCGGCATGAAGGGAGCGGGAGAGCTGTATCTGATAGCGCTCCTTGAACATAAATCGGCTGTTGACTATAATGTAACCATGCAGCTTCTGCGGTACATGGCCTACATCTGGGAGGACTACGAAAAGGAGCAGGAGAAGCAGAATAAGGGCATATCAAAGACGAAGGATTTCCGCTATCCGCCGATATTGCCGATAGTGTACTATGAATGGACGGACAGATGGACGGCTGTAACAGATTTCAGAGACAGGATATTCCTTAATGACGTATTTGAGGAGTTTATACCGGATTACAGATATAAGCTGATAAAGCTGTCCAGCTATTCAGATAACGAGCTGATAGAGATGAATGATGAAATATCGTTCGTTATGCTGATAGACAGGCTTAAGGATAACTATGAGTTTCGGAGACTGATGTCTGATCTGCCGGAGGGTTATCTTGACGGAATATCTGAAATGTCAACGCCTGATGTGCTGGAAGTGATATCGAGGGTAGTCGGTGTAATGCTTCGAAGGAGAAATATCAGTGAGGACAGGATAGAGGATCTGACAGAGGGGATAAGGAGCAGACCTATGGGACAATTATTTGAGCATTGGGACAGCGGACCGGATGAAGAACTGGTGGAGAAGGGGCGAAACGAGGGAAGCATTCTTCACCTTATCAGCCTGATCCGTAAAAAGCTGTCTAAAGGAATGGGGATTGCTAAAATTGCGGACGAAGTAGAGGAAGAGAAGTCCGTTGTGGAGCAGATTTGTAAAATAATCGAGAAGAATACGCCGATATTTGATGAACGGAAGATATATGAAGAATACATCAAAACCGTGGAGGGTCAGCGAGGATATAATAGCGAAGTTTACGGAAGAAATAAAGGAGCGGCCGATGGGAGAGACGGTCACATAGCCTGAAGCGGCAGCATCACATTGGAAAAGAACTCGCAGCCTTCATGGGAGAAATCAGCGCTTCCTCCCGTGGAGGCTGCTATTCACAGAAAGGATTTATCATATTCTCCTGATTTGTGGTATCATACGCTTCAAGTTGGGTTAATCGTGATATTTATTATCTGATGAAAGGAAGAGATGAGATGAATGATCGGAGTTGGTTAAGGTTGAGAAAACGGTACTATG
>CACZNY010000270.1 GCA_902782655.1 uncultured Lachnospiraceae bacterium | reverse complement strand
GGCATCCAGAAATCCTTTATCATTTCCGCATTTTGCGGATAATATTCTTCAAATATATCCCGGTACAGAAGGCTCTCCTTGGTAAAGGGAGTACAGTAGGGATACTTCCCTGAAGCCTCCATAAGCTCTCTGTCGGTATACCTGCCCTCTGCGTATTCCTTCAGATCATCCACCAGTGAATGTCCCACCGCATCCGAAAAGGCCGCCTTATCCCTCCAGAGTATCCCGTCAGGAAGAATATGATCCTTTTCAAAAGCGTGGCGCAGGAGATATTTACCGCAGCCGTAGGTATTCATCTTTACCGCGGGGTCGATGCTCATCACGTATTTGACAAAGGACGTATCCCCGAAAGGCACCCTGGCCTCAAGCGAATTCACCGATATGCTCCTGTCCGCCCTGAGCACGTCATACATATGTATCTCATCTATCCTCTTCTTTGCTTCACTCTGAAAAGCGGCCGCATCGGGAGCGAAGTCCGTATATTTATATCCGAAAAGCTCATCCGATATCTCACCGGTGAGCAGCACCCTCACATCGGTATTCTCATGTATGGCCCTGCAGCAAAGATACATTCCCATGGAGGCCCTGATGGTCGTGATATCCCAGGTGCCGAGAAGCTTTATAAGCTCCGGAAGTGTGGCGATGACCTCATCCTTATCCATCCTGTAGGCCGTATGCTCTGCCCCTATATAGTCAGCAGTCTCCTTTGCAAAGCCCAGGTCTATGGGATCCTGATCCATTCCTATGCAGAAGGTTCTTATCTTCTTTCCGAGCATCCTGGCCGATATGGCACAGACAAGAGAGGAATCAAGCCCCCCCGAGAGCAGGAAGCCAAGAGGAGCATCTGCATCAAGCCTTGCCCGCACTGCCTCTATGAGCCTTCCTCTTATCCCTTCACAGATCTCTTCCAGGCTTCCCGAAGCGTACTCCTTAACCTCTGTCAGGTTTTCATATCTTATGAATTCACCATCCGAATAATAATGTCCCGGAGGAAAGGGTCTGATGCTGCCGCACAGCCTTATGAGATTCTTAGGCTCGGATGCGAAGGCTATGGAGCCGGATCCCTTAAGATATCCGTAATAGAGCGGCCTTATGCCTATGGGGTCTCTCGCTGCCATATAGCTGTCCTTTGCTCCGTCATACAGTACCATCGCAAACTCGGAGCCAAGCATGGGAAACATTTCCTTACCGTACTCCTTATATAAGGGGATCAGTATCTCACAGTCAGAGTCGCTGAAAAAGGAATACCCCTTCCTTTTAAGCTCTTCCCTTATCTTCCTGAAGCCGTATATCTCTCCGTTGCAGATAACCTTGTCCCCGTCGAGGGAAAAAGGCTGCATGCCATCCGGGGTGAGCCCCATTATGGCAAGCCTGTGGAAGCACATAAACCCCGATGCAGTCTCCTCTATCCTGCTGTCATCAGGCCCTCTCGATACGGTTTCATCAAAGCTTTCCCTCAGCTCATCGATGCCTATGCTTTTGTCTGTGAGTGTCATTATCGAACACATGGCTTCATCTCCTCTGAAATAACGATTCGCACCCTGCGTCGGATTTTGGCGGCGAAGCCGCATGTTTCCAAAAATCCGGGCACATCCACGCGGAGCGTTCATAGTAAACGGATTTATTAAATTCTTTTGCTATAAACGACAAAGGCGCCCGGATCTCTCCGAGCGCCTTTGCTCCAATGCAATGATTCTAAACCCCTGTTTGTTTTTTTGCAACAGTTTTTTATATATCTTCTCAGCCAAACTGACTGTTGTAAAGCACCGCATACTTTCCGTTAAGCTTCATCAGTGTATCGTGGTCACCCACCTCCTTGATGTCTCCGTTTTCCATATACAGTATCACATTCGCGTCACGGATGGTGGAGAGCCGGTGCGCTATCACGAAGCTGGTGCGGCCCTTAAGCAGCGCCGCCATGGCATCCTGTATGGCCTGCTCTGTATGGGCGTCTACATTGCTGGTCGCCTCGTCAAGTATCATGATCTCAGGATCTGCGATTATCGCTCTCGCAATGGTAAGAAGCTGCCGCTGCCCCTGGGAGATATTCTCAGCGCCCTTTAAAAGCATCATATCATATCCGCCGGGCAT
>CACZNY010000269.1 GCA_902782655.1 uncultured Lachnospiraceae bacterium | reverse complement strand
GGCTGTTTAGCACCCCGCTACACCTACGTTTTTGAAAATGCACTCTCAGGCAAGCATTCAGCGCATTGGTATAGCTAATTAAAATACACTCCACTAGGGAGGTTGAGATGAAATGAACGAATATAACAGAAGAAGATCCGTGCCGCCGGATAAAAATGAAGGGGCGGAGGATACCTCCCTTATTGAGGGCAGGAATGAGGTGATCGAGGCCTTCAGGTCGGGGAGGACCATAGAGCGGGTCTATATCCTGGACGGCTCTCATGACGGGAGGCTTGATACCATCAGACGGGAAGCCAGAAAGGCCGGAGTCAGGATTGATTTTGTCGACAGAAGGAGACTTGATGAGCTGAGCATTTCCGGCAATCATCAGGGGGTGCTGGCAAAGACCGCAGCCTACAGGTATGCCGAAGTGTCGGACATACTGAAGAAGGCGGAGGACAGGGGCGAGGAGCCTTTTATTTTTGTCCTGGACGGCATAGAGGATCCCCATAATCTGGGAGCCATGATAAGGACGGCGGATCTGGCGGGAGCCCATGGAGTGATAATCCCAAAGGACAGGGCAGTGGGACTTACCGCAACTGTGGCAAAGGCTTCAGCCGGGGCCATAAACTATGTGCCGGTGGCGAAGGTCACGAACCTTGCGCGCGCCATGGAGGAGCTGAAGGATAAGGGGCTCTGGTTCGCAGGAGCGGATATGGACGGCGGGCTTATGTATGAGGCAAACCTGAAGGGCCCCATGGGACTTGTGATAGGGGCAGAGGGCAGAGGGCTTTCAAGGCTCGTGAAGGAGAAATGTGATTATGTGGTGAGGATCCCGACTGCCGGACATCTGGAGTCGCTCAATGCGTCCGTGGCCTGTGGAGTTCTTGCCTTCGAGATAGTAAGACAGAGAGCCTTATGAGCTTATATACGGATGAAGAGATAATCGAGACCGTGAGGGAGGGAGAGGCATCCGGAATGGATGAGCTCTTCGAGCGATACAAGAATGTGGTGAGATCCATAGCTTCCACCATGTATCTCATAGGCGGAGAGAATGAAGATCTGATCCAGGAGGGCATGATAGGGCTTTTCAAGGCGGTGCAGGAATATGATCCGGGACGGGACGCTTCCTTCGGCACCTTCGCGAGGCTCTGCATCACAAGACAGATATATTCGGCCGTAAAGGCATCCGGCAGGAAGAAGCATATACCGCTGAATACCTATGTCTCCCTGTACGAGGAGACGAAGGACGACGATGACAGCGGAAGAGCCGTGGAGGTGAAGGATATGCTCCGGGCCAGCGATGCCATGGAGCCTGAGCAGATAGTTCTTTCGAATGAGAAAAGCGAGGAGCTTGAAAGAGCCATAGAAGAGGAGCTTTCCGCCTTCGAAAAAAATGTCCTGGAGCTTTTCGTGACAGGCATGAGCTATTCGGAGATAGCGGACGTTCTGGGCAAGAATGAGAAGGCTACAGATAACGCAATACAGCGTATCAGGGGGAAGCTTAAGAAATATCTTTAATTAAACGTTGAACAAACTGAAAAAACATGATAGAATGCTTTGGTTATGTGAGTTTGCTGTTGTAGCACAGTCGGTAGTGCGCCGCATTGGTAGTGCGGAGGTCTCCAGTTCGATTCTGGACAGCAGCAGTGGGGGAGCCTTGAGATCAGCTGATAAGCTGGTTTCAAGGTTCTCTTGTTTTTACGGGGGTGCCGTATAGTTGACATAAAATTATCCGCTATGATAGGATAAATTGTTTGAGCACTGCTTATTGCTGAAACCGGCCTTTTTTAGGGCCTGTGTTTTACGGATCAGAATGATTCAGAGGTTTTTAGCGGATCAGGGAGGAATATCCTGTATGAATAAGAAGAAAATCGCGGTTTTATTATCCTTTATTTTGACAGTATGCAGTCTGGGACCGGCGGCAATACCTTCAAGGGCTTTGGCGGCAGAGGCAGCCGCCCTGTCAGAGAATGCCGTGGAAGCAAACGAATACGACGGGGGAGAGAGGACCGGGGATGATGTCCTGAAAGAAACCGTATCCCTTAACGGTGAGACCGGCACGGTGTCGGAGGATGTCCCGGAAGCGGCTGTATCGGATGAGTCCTGCGAAGGAGCAGCCAGGGAGCTGATCCAAAGACTTGAGGAGAAGGGTATGACCCGGAACTCCGGGGGCTGGTATGAATATACGGACGAGAACGGCGAGACCTGGAGCTATGATCCTGAGGATCCTGAGACATATAAGTATTTCATGGAGGATGATGAGGAAGGTGCCGCGGAAACGGCAATAATCGATGAAGCCGCGAGGGAGATCCATGAGGACGCCGTGGCCGATGACAGTCTTATGGCTATGGGCGGCACGGTACATGACGATCCTTACCAGCTCTGGCTCGACAGCAGATATTACAGATACCCTAAGTATTACAGGGAAAGCGATAAGGATAAGAGGGTGGGCATCCGGTATGGCATAGATGTATCCAAGCATCAGAAGGTCATCTCGGAGAGCAGCTGGAGAAAGCTGAAGGATGATTATGACATAGAGTTCGCATTTATCCGGGCCGGCTACAGAGGCTACGGCTCCAGCGGGACACTGAATAAGGACGAGTGCTTCAGGGAAAATCTGGAGAATGCATATGACGCAGGTCTGGCAGTCGGCGTTTATTATTTCTCACAGGCCATATCAAGATCCGAGGCCAGGGAAGAGGCGAAGCACTGCATGGACATCGTTGATTCCTACAGTGATAAGATAACTCTTCCTCTGGTAATAGATTACGAGTATTCGGGAGATCCCGGGAGGCTTAAGGCAGCTAATCTCAGCGCATCTGCCCATACTGAGATAGTAAATGCCTTCTGCGAGGAGGTGGAGGATGAGGGCTATTCCTCCATGGTATACGCAAATAAATCCATGCTGGAAAATGACATGGATGTGGATGATATCGACTCGGACCACCTTATCTGGCTGGCAAACTACGTGAGCGCGGATTCCGGCGGAGTTTATTCCACTTCCTACTCCGACCGTCTCAGCTGCTGGCAGTATACCAGCAAATACTCAGGATTCGGAGGCCTCGTAGGCAGCTCGACCGTGGACATGAACTTCTGGTACGGCGCATATCCCGATGAAGGCTGCAAGGTGACCTTCAATACCAACGGCGGCAGTAAGGTGTCATCGCAGACCGTGGGGAAGGGTGATAAGGTAAAGCGCCCGAAGGATCCTACCAAAAAGGGACATACCTTTATCGGCTGGTATAAGGACAGTAAATTCACAAAGGAGTGGGATTTCGACAAGGATACGGTAAAGAAGGATACTACTATCTACGCGAAGTGGCAGGTCAATACGTATACCGTGACCTTTGTTACCGTATCGGAATGTGAGATAGAGCCCATAAGGGTGGACTACGGCAAGAAGATCAAGGAGCCTGTGATAACCGTGAAGCCCGGGTACAGTGTAGTGGGCTGGTATCTTGACAGCGCATTTAAGAAGAAATGGGATTTCTCCAAGGATACCGTGCAGGGCGATATGACTCTCTACAGCCTGATCCGGGCAAATGCCGTACAGATCACCTATCATCATAACGGGGGCTGGGGCACTGTGGCACCCACCAAGGGGCGTGTGGATGAGACTGTGACAGTGGCAGAGAATAAATTCACGAGACAGGGCTACACATACATTAACTGGAACACTTCCTCCGACGGCAGAGGAACCTGGTATAAGGCGGGAGACAGCTTCCTTCTGACACCGAGCGCCAACGAGCTCTATGCCATATGGGATCCTGAGATCTATACGGTGACCTTTGAGTTCGGCAGGACGGTGGAGGTGATCCGGGAGGATAAAGCACCTGTGGATCCGGTGCCTGAGAAGACAGTTTCAGATAATACAGTCTCGG
>CACZNY010000268.1 GCA_902782655.1 uncultured Lachnospiraceae bacterium | reverse complement strand
CAGGCAGGGGTTTTGCCCCATTGCCGAAGGCAATTTAATTGGCAAAACCCGTTACGTTCGCAGCCTGAAAGGCTGTGAACAGTAACCGTGTCAGTACACCGGTTAAGATTTCATTGTAAAAAGTTCTTGCAAAAGGTGGGAGGGTTTGGTAAACTACCTTTTGTGCGGCTCGTTGGTCAAGCGGTTAAGACGCCGCCCTCTCACGGCGGAAACAGCGGTTCGGTTCCGCTACGAGCTACTTGAATCCCGAGGATGGCATCATCTCCGGGATTCTTTTTGTTTATAAGGTTATATCGATCATTGTTTTAAGGAGGAAGTCATGCAGGGAACATTCTGGGCCTTGGTGCCGCCTTTGGTGGCCATAATACTGGCTCTCATCACAAGGGAGGTTTACAGCTCTCTTTTCATCGGGATCATAGTCGGCGGACTGTTTTATTCAAACTTCAGCTTTGAAGGCGCGATGAACCATATTTTTTCCGAAGGGCTTATCGCATCGCTTTCTGATGCCTACAACGTCGGTATACTTGTTTTTCTGGTTTTCCTGGGCATAATAGTGGCTCTCATGAATAATGCAGGTGGTTCCGCGGCCTTCGGAAACTGGGCCTCAAGCCATATAAAGACCAGGGTGGGAGCGCAGCTTGCTACAGTGCTGCTGGGCTGCCTCATCTTTATCGATGACTATTTCAACTGCCTTACCGTCGGTTCCGTAATGAGACCCGTTACAGACAGGCATAATATATCCAGAGCGAAGCTTGCCTATCTTATCGATGCCACGGCGGCGCCGGTATGCATAATAGCCCCCATATCCTCATGGGCGGCTGCGGTTTCGGCCTTCGCACCGGAGGGGACCAACGGACTTATGCTTTTTGTAAGAGCCATACCCTACAACTATTATGCCCTGCTCACGCTGATAATGATGATAGGGCTCTCCATTGCCAGGGTAGACTACGGTCCCATGGCAGTACATGAAAAAAATGCCATGAACGGCGACATCTTTACCGTTCACGGCAAAGCAGTCGAAGCGGAAGAAAGTCCGGTGGGGAAAGGGAAGGTCATCGATCTCATCCTTCCGGTACTGGTGCTTATCGTGACCTGTGTCCTTGGCATGATATATTCAGGAGGATTCTTTGAAGGAGAGACCTTTGTTGATTCATTCGCAAATTCGGATGCTTCGGTGGGACTTGTGCTCGGGTCATTTTCGGCGCTGGTCATAACCATCATATTCTATCTGATAAGAAGAGTGCTTCGTTTTCAGGAATGCATGGGCTGTATCACTGTGGGCTTCAAGGCAATGGTGCCTGCCATATGCATCCTGGCTCTGGCCTGGACCCTTAAGGGCATGACCGATTCTCTCGGAGCCAAGGAATTCATAGCCGGGGTAGTGGAGCAGAGTGCGGGCTCGCTGCTTAATTTCCTGCCTGCGATAGTCTTTGTCATCGCCTGCTTCATGGCCTTTGCCACAGGCACATCCTGGGGAACCTTCGGCATACTCATTCCCATCTGCCTGCATGTATTTCCGCTTGAGGGCGGCAATCCTCTTTCGGTGATATGTGTGTCCGCCTGCATGGCGGGAGCTGTTTGCGGCGACCATTGCTCGCCCATATCCGATACGACCATAATGTCGAGCGCCGGTGCGCAGTGTGACCATTTAGTCCATGTTTCCACCCAGCTTCCTTATGCTGTGACGGCAGCACTGGTATCCGGATTAACATATATCGTAGCGGGCTTTGTGGGCAATGCGGCCGTATCACTGGTCTTTGGCATAGTGGCAATGGTAGCGGCCATAGCCATCGTGCGTTACGTGATGACAAAACCTGAAAAGGCGGAGAGCGGAAGCGGTGAAGGTTGACATAGCACGGGAGCCTGTGTTATCTTATGGAGCGTAGTTTGAAGGTGGCCTTTCGCGAGGCCGCCTTTCTCGTTGGAGGATAAAAATGACGGGAAAGCAGGACGCGGCAGGTATCGCTCAAAGATTTGAGAAGCTTCTCCTTCCGGTGCTTGAAAAGAACGGGTACGGACTTATAAAGACGGAGTATGTATCAGAAGCTTCGAACTGGTATCTGAGAGGCTTTATCACAAGGGATGACGGGGCTGATATTTCCATAGGTGACTGTACCTTAGTCAGCCGCATTGTGAGCAAGAAGCTTGATAAGGATGATTTCATAGATGATGAATACACACTGGAGATATGCTCCAGGGGATTTATGGATGCTCCGCAGACCGGGGAGCAGGATGATTCAGAGTAAATAAGTTTTCAAAGGGAGGAAGCAGTGAAATGAACAAGGAATTGGTCGAGGCGATTGACTTACTCGAACGTGAAAAGGAGATAAGCCGTGAGACTTTGTTTGAGGCGATCGAGAGCTCACTTCTCATAGCCTGCAGGAATAATTTCGGTAAGTCTGACAATATCCATATCACCATGGACAGGGATACCTGTGAGTACGAGGTGTACGCCGAAAAGACCGTTGTGGAAGAGGTTCTGGACAAGAGCCTTGAGATAAGTCTTGAGGAGGCAAAGAAGATCGATCCCGAGGCAGAGATCGGCAGCACGGTAAAGATAGATATAAACTCAAAGGAATTCGGAAGGATCGCTACCCAGAACGCAAAGAATGCCATCCTTCAGAAGATCCGGGAGGAGGAGAGAAATTCCGTATATGACAGATTTCAGGGTCTTACAAGGGATGTGGTCACCGGCATAGTCCAGAGGGTGAACGGAAGGAATATAAGCATTAATCTCGGGAAGGCGGATGCCATTCTTTCGGAGAAGGAGCAGGTAAGAGGTGAGATACTCCGGCCTACGGACAGGATTAAGGTATATATCCTTGATGTCAGGAATACACCCAAGGGACCTCGTATTTCAGTCAGCCGTACCCATCCGGAGCTTGTAAAAAAGCTCTTTGAGGCAGAGGTTGCCGAGGTAAGGGACGGCACGGTGGAGATAAAGAGCATATCCAGGGAAGCAGGGAGCAGGACCAAGATCGCAGTCTACAGCAATGATCCCGATGTGGATGCTGTGGGAGCCTGCGTGGGTATGAACGGAAACAGGGTTAATGCCGTGGTATCCGAGCTCGGAGGAGAGAAGATAGATATAGTGAACTGGGACGAGAATCCGGCGCTTTTCATTGAGAATGCGCTTTCTCCTTCACAGGTCATATCGGTCATAGTCGATCCCGATGAAAAGACAGCCAAGGTCGTGGTGCCGAATCTGCAGCTTTCGCTTGCCATAGGCAAGGAGGGACAGAACGCCAGGCTTGCCGCACGCCTCACGGGCTATAAGATAGACATCAAGTCAGAGGATCAGGCAAAGGATGCGCCCGGCTTCCGAATGGAGGACTACCTCACTGACGAATACGACGATGAGGAATATGAGGAAGGCTACGAGGGCGAATTCTACGAGGGCGAGGGAGAGTACGCTGAGGAAGGCGCTTATCCTGAAGCCTTAAGCTATGCGGAAGGGGAAGCTGTGCCGCAGGAATCCGCAGAGGAGACTGAAGAAGCTCCCGAAGGGGCTGATACAGAGGAATGACAGACAGGATACTTTCTGTCATATCGCTTGCAAAAAAGGCAGGCAGGATATCCTCAGGCGAAACGGCAGTGCTTGGAGACATCAAGGGATTTAAGTCGTGCCTTGTCCTTATTGCCGGGGATGCCTCGGAGGGCACAAGGAAGAAATTCACCGATAAGTGCAGCTTCTATGAGGTGGAATGCAGGGTTTACGGGACCAGGGAAAAGCTCGGCAGCGCCATAGGAAGAGATCTGAGGTCGGTCGTTTCGGTAAACGATGAGGGATTTGCGGGGACAATATTAGATAGACTGGAGGAAGCAGGTATAAATGGCAAATAATAAAAGGATAAGCGAGATAACGAAGGAGCTTACATCGGAGGGGCTTGCGATCACCAATAAGGATGTGATTTCCTTCCTCGATTCCCAGGGGATAGAGGGGAAAAAGCCCATGTCCGCTGTGGATGAGGATACGGAGAGCCGGATACGGAATCACTTCGTAAAAGGCGGAGAATCCGGTGAAGCCGTGAAAGAGCCGAAGACGGCAGCGAAGCCTGAGGCAGCGCCTTCGGATACAAAGGCAGCGCAAAAGGAAGCACCTGCAAAGCCTCCCGTAAAAAAAGAGCCGGCAAAACCGGCGCCGCAGGGAGCTGCTCCTGCAGGCTCTGCCGGTGAGCCTCCGAGGAAGAAAAAGAGGATCATTTTCACTGTCAATAACGGTGACAGATACGGGAACAACAGACAGTCGGGCAATATAAGCTCCGGCCGCATACAGGGACGTCCGGGTATCAGAAACAATGTGATAAGACCCTCGGTAAAGCCGTCGCCTATTCCTCCCGTGAATATCATAAGGCCGGGAGACCAGCAGAATAAAAAGAAATTCGTACACCGCGAGGCCGGAGAGGGACAGCCGGTAACTCCCGTCGAGCAGAAGCCGGAGACAAAGGAAGCTGCGCCCGCGCCTGCACCGGCACCTGCAAACGTACAGCAGCAGGAGCAGCCGAGGGTAAAGCGTGAGAACCCGCCGGCGGCACCTGTCAGGACGCAGACGGCGCAGAGTGCGCCTTCACATGACAGAAACGAAAGAAGGGCAGGGGTACCAAATGAAAAAAGCAATACGCTTCGTCAAAACGGCAGGCCGGGTGGCTACCCTGGCGGCAGGCCTGATAGGAATAATACAGGTGATCAGGGAAGGCTGCAAGGCGGCAGAGGGCCGGGTGCTAAAGCCCCAGCTGGTGGAAGGGATAAACGCTTTGAAGCAGCACCTGCTCCGGAAAAGGGCGGAAACAGAAGAAAAGCAAACGATGTAAGACGCAAGAAGGATGATTTTGAACGCAGGGAGGATGAGAAGGAGAATAAGAAATTCAATCCTCACGGCTTCAAGAAGCCGGCTCCTGTGGCAAAGCCCGAGGAAGAGGAGATCAAGGTCATAACGATCCCCGATACCCTGACGATAAAGGAGCTCGCCGACCATATGAAGATGCAGCCGTCGGCCATAATCAAGAAGCTCTTCCTGTCAGGACAGGTGGTCACCGTCAATTCCGAGCTTTCCTATGAGGAGGCCGAAAACATCGCTGCAGACTATGATATCCTCTGCGAGCAGGAAAAGACGGTCGATGTCATAGCGGAGCTCTTAAAGGAGGAGCCTGAGGACGAGGCAAGGATGGATAAGCGTCCTCCCGTAGTCTGCGTAATGGGACACGTAGACCATGGTAAGACTTCGCTCCTTGACTATATCAGGAAGGCTCATGTTACGGATAAGGAGGCAGGAGGCATCACTCAGGCCATAGGAGCATATACCGTAAGCATAAACGGGAGCACCATAACCTTCCTCGATACTCCCGGACACGAAGCCTTCACGGCAATGCGTATGAGAGGAGCCAATGCCACGGATATTGTTATCCTTGTGGTAGCTGCAGATGACGGTGTGATGCCCCAGACAGTGGAGGCGATAAACCACGCCAAGGCAGCGGGTGTAGAGATAATAGTTGCTGTAAATAAGATAGATAAGCCCAGTGCGAATATAGACAGGGTGAAGCAGGAGCTTTCTGAATATGAACTTATATCGGAGGACTGGGGAGGATCGACTACCTTCGTCCCCGTATCCGCCAAGACCGGAGAGGGAGTGGATGAGCTGCTGGAGATGATCCTGCTTCAGGCAGATGTCATGGAGCTCAAGGCAAATCCCAGAAGACAGGCAAGAGGCATGGTCATAGAGGCCGAGCTGGATAAGGGCCGCGGTGCCGTAGCTACCGTGCTTGTACAGAAGGGAACCCTTCATGTGGGAGATTTCGTGGCCTGCGGAATGAGCCACGGCAGGGTAAGGGCTATGATCGACGACAAGGGCAAGAGGGTCAAGGAAGCAGGACCTTCAATGCCTGTAGAGATCCTCGGTCTCGACGAGGTACCGGAAGCCGGAGAGATCTTCGTATCGCCGGAGAGCGAGAAGGAGGCTCAGGACTTCGCAAAGACCTATAACGAGCAGCATAAGAAGGAGCTGCTGTCCGAGACCAGGAAGAAGTCCGTGAGTCTCGTGGATATCTACGACCAGATAAAGGAGGGAGACCTCAAGGAGTTCAATATCATAATCAAGGCGGATGTACAGGGCTCCGTGGAAGCGCTGAAGACATCCCTGCTTAAGCTTTCAAATGACGAGATAGCAGTCAAGGTGATACATGGAGGCGTCGGTGCCATAAATGAATCCGATGTGGTCCTCGCTTCTGCGGGAAATGCCATAATCATAGGCTTCAACGTGCGTCCGGACAATACGGCCAAGCAGATAGCCGAGGCCGAGAACGTGGACATACATCTCTACAAGGTAATCTATCAGGCTCTGGAGGATGTGGAGGCCGCCATGAAGGGCATGCTTGGCCCCGTATACGAGGAGAAGATCATAGGACACGGAGAGATAAGACAGGTGTTCAAGGCTTCCGGTATAGGAAAGATAGCCGGTTCCTATGTGACGGATGGTATAGTCGAAAGGGGCTGCAGCGTCAAGGTCACAAGAGGAGACGAGGTATTATTCGACGGCCCACTGTCTTCTCTCAAGCGCTTTAAGGACGATGTCAAGGAGGTCAGGGAAGGGTTTGAATGCGGACTCGTATTTGACGGCTTTGATGATGTGGAAGAGGGCGATCTGCTTGAATTCCATAAACAGGTGGAAGTGGAGCGTGAGTAGAAATTGAAAAAAAACAGCACCAAAAACAACAGGATAAACTCAGAAGTGCAGAGGGCTTTGTCCTCCATAATAAGAACGGTGAAGGATCCGAGGGTAGATCCCTTTACTTCTATCACTGATGTGTCAGTGGCGCCGGACTTAAAGACCTGCAAGGTATATGTTTCCGTGCTTTCGGATGACGGGGAGGAAACCCTGCGCGGGCTTACGAGCGCTGAGGGTTATATAAGGCATGAGCTTGCAAGGGAGGTCAACCTCAGGAATACTCCCGAACTGAAGTTTGTCCTTGATAATTCCATAAGTTATGGCGTAGATATGTCGAAGCGCATAGATGAAGTCATAGCGGCAGATAAGAGGGCACAGGATGCCAGGGGCGAGAACGTGGAAAACGGCCCCGATGAAAACTGAAAGGAACGGTAAGACATAAAATGATGGATATAAACAGAATATGCGAAGGCAAAAAGAGTATAGCTTTAGGCACTCATATCAGGCCTGACGGGGATGCCTTCGGGTCTTCTCTCGGGCTTTATTCATATCTGAAGAAGACCTTTCCCGAAGCAAGGATCGATCTGTATATGATAGACCCCAATCCCCTTTTTTCCTTCCTGCCCGGATTTGATGAGCTGAAGACCGAACCCTCAGATGAGGCATACGATCTTTTCATAGCCCTCGATATGGGTGATAAGGAAAGGCTCGGGAAGGCTAAGGTTTTGCTTGAGAATGCCCTGGAAACAGCCTGTATCGACCATCATCTGGGCTACAAGGGCATAGCGCCGGAAGCAAATTCATATGTGGTGGAGGATGCTTCCTCCACGGCGGAGCTTGTGTATGACCTGATAGGAGCCGATGCCGTGGATGATGATATCGCCATCTGTATTTATACGGGAATAGTCTGTGATACGGGAGTCTTCCAGTACTCCAATACCACGCAGAAAACAATGGAAAAGGCGGGATATCTCCTGACATTTGGTTTTGATCATTCAAGGGTGATCAGCAAAGCCTTCTATGAAAAGAACTACAGGCAGACTCTTCTTCTGGGAAGATCCCTGCTGGAATCCATACTTCTGATGGACGGGCGCGTCATAGTCTCCGTCATTACACAGAGGACGCTCAGATTCTACAATGCTACATCCAAGGATCTGGAGGGGATAGTGAGCCAGATGAAGCATACCAAGGGCGTGGATGTGGCCATCTTCATGCATGAGACGGTGACGGGAGAATACAAGGTATCCCTTCGCTCCAATGAAAATATAGACGTGGAGGTCATAGCGAGAAAGCTTGGCGGAGGCGGACACGAGAGGGCCGCGGGACTGACCATGACGGGAAGCTCCTATGATGTGATAAATAACGTGACGGCCGAGGTGGAAAAGCAGTATAAAGAAAAAGAAGCGGAAGAAAGTGTCCAATAAGGAGGACAAAAATCCATATGACGGGGTGCTGCCCGTATATAAGGAAAAGGGCTTTACTTCCAATGATGTGGTGGTAAAGCTCAGGGGTATCCTCAGGATGAGAAGGATCGGCCACACCGGAACCCTCGATCCCGAAGCCTGCGGAGTGCTTCCAGTATGTCTTGGAAGGGCGACTAAGATAGCGGGCTTTCTGACGGATACCGACAAGACCTACTGCTGCGTGATGAGACCCGGCATCACTACGGATACAGAGGATATGACGGGAAGGGTGCTGAAAACCTCTGACTGCAGTGGACTTACCGTTGAAGCCGTAAAGAGCGCCATTTTGTCCTTTGTGGGTGAATATGACCAGATACCGCCGATGTACTCGGCAAAAAAGATAAACGGAAAAAAACTGTATGAGCTTGCAAGGGAGGGTGTAGAGGTAGAAAGAAAACCCTCCCATGTATTCATAAGGAGTATTTCCGACATAGAGGTGAGCTTAGGGGAAGAGAAGAGGGCGGCCTTTACCGTGGAATGCTCGAAGGGTACCTACATAAGATCTCTTTGCAGGGACATAGGAGAGAGTCTCGGCCTGGGAGGATGCATGGAGAGCCTTGAGAGGACAAGAGCCTGCGGTATAGACTCGAAGGACTGTCTGACCCTTAGTCAGATAGAGGAAGCTGCCGGAAAGGGAGAGCTGTCAGATCATATACTCCCCATTGACCGCTTTTATGACGGACTGGAAAAGCTCACCGTATCGGGCGAGACCGAAAAGCGCGTAAGGAACGGGAACAGGTTCAGGATCTCTGACAGGGCATCCGGCAGATACAGGGTATATCTTTCGGACGGACTCTTTGCCGCTTTGTATGATATAGATGACGGAGAGGCGAAGCTTTGCAGAATGTTTCTTTGATAGAAGACGGGATCCGTACCGCCGTCGCCATAGGAAAGTTTGACGGCATGCATCTCGGGCATATGAAGCTCCTTAACGAGATCAGGGCTTTTCGTGACAGGGGCTTCAGATCTCTTGTATTTACCTTTGAGAGCCCGGTTGCCGATTTCTTTACGGGTGAAAGGAGCAGGGTGCTCACGCCCGGGAATGAGAAGATAAGGCTTTTAGAGGAAGCAGGCATTGATTATCTGTATATGATGCCCGTGAATAAGGATACAGTTTCCTGCGAGCCGGAGACCTTCATCAGGGAGATCCTTACGCAAAGGCTTAAGGCAGGGGTCATCGCCGCAGGCAGCGATCTTTCCTTCGGGGACAGGGGAGCCGGGGATATGGCTCTTTTAAGGAGCCTGTCGGCAGCAGGCGGAGGAGGTCTTGATTATACCGTAGCTGAAATAGAAAAGGTCAGATACGGGGATAAGGCTATAAGCTCCACCCTGGTGCGGGATGCCGTAGCGGCAGGGAATATGGAATCAGCACGGGCCATGCTTGGCAGACCCTACAGCATAGAAGGAGAGGTAGTGCACGGGAGGCAGCTTGGAAGAAAGATAGGCATGCCTACTGCAAATCTGATCCCCGGGGACGATAAGCTGATGCCGCCCTTCGGGGTATACTTAAGCTGTACGGATACGGAATACGGAAGCTTCCGGGGCATTACGAATATAGGTAGAAAGCCTACCGTCAAGGATGATGATGCCGTGACGGTGGAGACACATCTTTTTGATTTTGACAGTGATATATACGGAGAAAACATAAGGGTCGGACTGTACCGTTTCGTAAGACCCGAGATGAAGTTTGACAGTATTGAAGCGCTTAAGATACAGATGAAAAAGGACATGATGGCCTGAGCCGGATGCGGCTTCGGCAGGAGCTTTAAGCGTTTCCATTACCTGGGTACATGGAGAAAAAGAGAGGTATTTTTTTACAAAGCATATACATCGCACTGTTTCTGACCCTTGAGGTTTTATTCGCAGTGCCTGCCTTTGCCGCTACATCCGGAGAATTGCTGACGGCAGGAGCCACCAGCGTTATGGAGACGGGAAAGCTGGAGACGGTCTCCACCGAGAAGACGCTGCTCAGCACGGCCGGTTCAGGAAATGTGGAGTCTGCCTATAAAGCCGCACTTAATGTCCAGAAGGAAGAGGTCATAGCTGGATATACCAATCTGGGTATCGCAAATGTCACGGATCATTTAAATGTCAGGAAGGAAGCTGATGAGGGATCGGAGCTTCTGGGCAAGATGACGAAGAATGCCGCCTGCGAGATACAGGAGGTGGACGGAGCCTGGGCCCATATCAAGTCCGGCAAGGTGGAGGGATTCGTTAATACGGAGTTTCTGCTTACCGGCGAGGAAGCAAAGACCAGAGCCATGCAGGTCATGAGGCTTGTTGCCACGGTCACGACCACTACCCTTTTCGTAAGGGAGGAGCCTAATACGAATTCGTCTATCCTCACCATGGTGCCCATAGGGGAAAAGCTCGACATCACCGAGGGCAAGGAGGGGGATCCCTGGGTCAGGATAGAGATAGATGAGGATCAGGGATATGTAAGCGCGGAATTCGTGGAGATCTCCGAGGAGCTCGATAAGGCCATGACGCTGAAGGAGCTTAAATACGGGCAGGGAATGTCGGATATCCGGGTATCTCTCGTAAACTATGGTATGCAGTTTATCGGAAATCCGTATGTATGGGGAGGAACGAGCCTCACCAAGGGCTGCGACTGCTCGGGCTATGTACAGTCCATATTCAGGAAATACGGCTATTCACTGCCCCGTACCTCCAGGGAGCAGGCAAAGGTCGGAACGAAGATATCCCTGGCAGAGGCGAAGCCCGGAGATCTGGTCTTCTACGGCAAGGGCGGTACAGTGAACCATGTCGGCATCTATATCGGAAACGGGCAGATAGTGAATGCTTCAAACAGGAGGACCGGCATCAAGATCAGCAACGCTACCTACAGAACTCCTTACGCGGTAAGAAGGATACTGCCGTAGTTGTTGCTTTGATCATCTTATGCTTCAGACGCCAAAAGTACTGAATCACTATATATTTTGGGGAATTATAAGTCAAATATCGCGTATAAATCGCCCGAAATAATCATTTCAGAGTAATTTTTGGGGGATTAAACGCATATATTGCTGATACAGGCTTCGGGCAGCAGATGTGGAAATGTGGTATAAAACTCTGATTGTTTATTCAGGACATGCAAAGAATACCTTATGAGGAGAACAATCTGATCAAGAAAGTAATGTCTTTCAGGTTTGGAAGCAAAAGTGGCTCAAGCCTGGCATAGTGTTCATAAGGCGTCTGTTGCTTTAATCTGGTTTCTATGGTAGTATATGCAGGCTGTTCTACTCTGAAATCTTAGCGAGGTATTTCACGAGCTTAGATTTCAGGTATACGAGGTACACTTAGCGACACAAGAACCATAGAAATCTTTGATTTCGTAATGGTTCTGCGTACATAGTAGGTTTTTCACGAGCTT
>CACZNY010000267.1 GCA_902782655.1 uncultured Lachnospiraceae bacterium | reverse complement strand
TACCGCAAGCTTTCCGAGTATACCGGCTGGGATTATGAGTATGTTTACGGCAGCTACAGCGATCTCTATGACATGCTCTTAAACGGAGATATCGATCTTCTGGCAGGTCTTGCCAGGACAGAGGAGAGGGTGGATATCATCGGATATCCTGACCTTCCCATGGGAAACGAAACCTATACCCTGGTAAAGCATGAGAAGGATGTGTCCGTGACTACTGAGCCAAAGACTCTCTCGGGCAAAAAGATCGGAGTACTTGATGGCGCGATCGCCAGCTCGCTCGATGCCTATCTTGATAAGAATCAGGTACAGTGCGAGGTAAAGCGGTTCGGTGACTATGAATCCCTCTTTCGGGAGTTTGATGAAGGAGAGCTTGACATCCTCGCAGCAGAGGGTGACGGCGCGAGCAGCCGGGATCATGTAGAGGTGATCGGCCCCTTTGGCAGCACGGATTACTATCTGTGCGTTGCCAAAGACCGCACGGATATCCTGAAGCAGCTAAACATTGCCCAGTCCCAGCTTGCCACTGAGGAGCCCAACTATCTTAGCAGCCTCCGTATACGTTATTATTCCTCGAGCCTTTCCAGCCGCTCGCTGTCAGAGGCAGAGCGCGAGTGGCTTAAGGATCACGATACTCTGAAGATCGGATATATGGAAAACTATCTGCCCTATAGCGGGACGGATGGGGAAGGATATGTCACAGGCATAATAAAGGATATCATTCCGTCTATTTTTGACAAGCTGGGGATCGTAGACATCAGCGTTTCCTATCAGGGCTATTTAAGCTATGAGGACATGGTGAAGGCGGTATGTGACGGCACTATCGACGCGGCGTTTCCGGTCGGCGGGGGAGTGTATTATTCGGAGGAGAACGGCATATATCAGTCCACGCCGGTTGCTTCGACGACTACGGATCTCGCCTACAAGGGTGAATACAGTGATCAGTCGCTTACGCATTTTGCCGTGAATAAAAACAATCTCATGCAGTATTACTACATCATGACAAATTTCCCGGATGCAAAGATCACCTATTATGACTCAATAGATGACTGTCTTCAGGCAGTCCTGTCAGGAGAGGTGAGAGCGACCACCTTAAACGGTCTCAGGGCAAATGATATCATCAAAAACAGAGCCTATTCCAGCCTGAATCTAAAGCAGCTGTGGACGGTGGACGACCGAAGCTTTGGCGTGAAGATCGGAAATGAGGGGCTTATCAAGCTGCTTAACCGGGGAGTCAGTATCGTGGGCGGAAGCGAATATGCGCAGAGCATAGCTTCCCGGTATACAGGTGATCTCTACAGCTATACCTTCCGTGATCTGCTGGATGACTACATGGGCTGGTTCCTTATCGCGCTTTTTCTCATTGCCGGACTTATCATTATCTTCATCTACCGTGATATGCAGCATTCCAAGCATGCGAGCCAGCTTAAGTCTGATTTCGTTTCAAACATGTCACATGAGATACGTACTCCGGTCACAGCCATCCTTGGAATGAATGAGCTGATAAGGCGTGAGAGCTCCGAGGAGAGTATCCGGAGATATGCGGACAATATCGAGCGGGCCGGAGAAAGTCTTTTAGGTATAATCAATGATATTCTTGATTTCTCTAAGATAGAGTCAGGCAGAATGGAGGTCACCACCGGAGAGTATTCCCTTCCGGATCTTCTGTTAGGTCTTTGCGTTATGATCGAATACCGTGCTAAGGATAAGGGACTTGATTTTGAGACGGAGGTGGATGAAAGCCTGCCGTCCGGTCTCACAGGCGATGAGCAGAAGATACGCCAGATCATCACAAATCTGCTGACGAACGCGGTCAAGTATACGATGTCCGGCAGCGTAAAGCTTATCGTTCATAATATTCCCGTAAGCGACAGGGAGATGAAGCTTGAGGTAAAGGTAAAAGATACCGGCATCGGGATCCGCGAAGAGGAGAGAGATAAGCTCTTCTCAGCTTTTGACCGTCTGGATCTTGATCATACCAAAACCATCGAAGGCACAGGTCTGGGACTTGCGATCACCCGGCGGATGCT